>JAVKIA010000011.1:0-16746 GCA_031459715.1 Armatimonadota bacterium
GGTCCGGCGACCTCCCGGGCCCGCGGGTCTACCTCCCTGGCCAGCAGCAGGGCCAGCAGGTAGGGAAGGTGGCTGACCTGCGCCACAAGCCGGTCGTGCTCATCCGGCGCCAGCAGCACCGGCCGCATCCCCAGGTCCTGCACCAGCCGTTCCATCGTCTGGAGGGCCTGACCTGAGGTGGCCTCCACGGGAGTGAGCACGTAGGGGTGGCCTGCGGGCAGGTCCGCCGAGGCGGCGTCGATACCCCGGCCTTCGCTGCCGAACATGGGGTGGCCACCCACGTAGCGCACGCCACCTAGCCCGGCCAGCCGGGCCACGATGGGTGCCTTGACACTGGCCACATCGGTCAGGACCGCCCCCGCGGGGGCGTGCGCCGCCGCCTCCTGCGCCACAGCCACCGTCTGCTCCGGGGGCACGGCGACGATGATCACCTCCGCCTCCCGCACGTGGGCCAGATCCCCATGCACCTCGTCGGCGGCACCGCGCTCCCGGGCTCGCCGCGCCGCCGCCACGTCGCAATCGATGCCCACAACCGAGGCCAGTCCCAGGGCACGCAGGCGCATTCCCAGCGACCCCCCGATCAGCCCCAGCCCCACAATGGCTACCCGTGGCCTGGCCGGCATGCTACAGGCTCCTGCCCACCGCCTGCGCCACCGCGCGCAGGCGGGTCATCATGCGCCGGAAGTTCTCCAGGTTCAGCGACTGCGGCCCGTCGGAGAGCGCCCGTTCCGGATCCGGGTGCACCTCCACCAGCAACCCGTCCGCTCCCCCGGCCACCGCCGCCAGCGCCATGGCCTCCACGTACCGCCACTTCCCCGTGGCGTGGCTGGGGTCCACGATCACCGGCAGATGGGTCAGGTGCTGCAGCACCGGCACGGCCGCCAGGTCCAGCGTGTACCGGGTGTGGTTACCGAAGCCGCGGATCCCCCGCTCGCAGAGGACCACCTGGTAGTTGCCCTCGTTCATGATGTACTCGGCGGCGAGCAGCAGCTCTTCGATGGTGGCCCCCGCCCCCCGCTTGAGCAGCACGGGCTTTCCCGCGCGCCCCGCCTCGCGCAGCAGCGGGTAATTCTGCATGTTCCGGGCCCCGATCTGCACCATGTCCGCGTATTCCGCCACCAGGCGGAGCTGCTGGGCGTCCATAGCCTCGGTGACCACGGGCAGCCCCGTGTGCCGCCGCGCCTCAGCCAGCAACCTCAGCCCCTCTTCTTCCAGCCCCTGGAAGGAATAGGGGGAGGTCCGCGGCTTGAAGGCCCCGCCGCGCAGCAGCACCGCGCCGGCTGCCTTCACCGCCTCGGCCGTCTGCAGGATCTGCTCCCGGCTCTCCACGGAGCACGGCCCGGCCACCACCGCCACCGCGGTGTCGCCGAAGGCGGCGCTCCCCACGCGGACCACCGTCCTGGCAGGCCGGAACTCCCGGCTGACCAGCTTGAAGGGCCGGAGGATGCGAACGACCTTCTCCACACCCGCTGCCGCCTCCAGCGTCTCCCGCAGCAGCTCCTTGGTGTGGCTGTCGCCGACCACACCGATGACGGTGCGCTCCGTCCCCACTGACAGGTGCGTGCTCAATCCCGCCTCCCGAATCTTCTGCACCACAGCCTCCAGCTGGGCCGGCGAAGCTCCCGGTTCCATCACCACAATCACGGCTAGCTCACCCCGCAAACAAAAATGCCCTCGTCCCATGGACGAGAGCACAAACCTCCCGCGGTGCCACCTGGCTTCCGGGCAGACCCTACCCGACGCTCACTCCCCGCATGCCTCTCAGGCCCATTCCCGGCAGCTCTGGCACCGCGCTCCCACCACCGCGCGGCTCGCTCGCACCCTCCGGCACCTGGCGCACCGTCGGATGGCCCTCCGCGGGCCCCTTCACCTGCCGGTACTCTCCCCGATCATCGGCCGCCGCTATGCACTTGTAGCGGATTATAGCATGAGACGTCAAGCAGGGGCCAGAGCGCCAGGGCG
This sequence comes from Armatimonadota bacterium, assembly GCA_031459715.1. Lineage (NCBI taxonomy): Bacteria > Bacillati > Candidatus Sysuimicrobiota > Candidatus Sysuimicrobiia > Candidatus Sysuimicrobiales > Candidatus Humicultoraceae > Candidatus Humicultor > Candidatus Humicultor tengchongensis. Next base: position 1,963 of record JAVKIA010000011.1, read on the forward strand.
GACCGGTGTGGCCTCTCCGTTCCAGGTCCCCAGCGGGCTCATGCCGCCTCCACAGCGGCCACCAGAGGGGCGGTCCGCTGCAGGGCCGTGCCCAGCTTCCGGCAGCGCTGGGTCATGGTCTCCAGCACCGCCTCCGCCTCGGTCCCACGGGCGCGGTTCACCTGGCAGCGCCACCCGTCGATGAGGACGGGGTGGAGCTCTACCCGCCGCACACCGGCGCTATTTACGTCGAACAGGAACAGGAGCGAGAGGTCATTGCGCAGCACCGGGTCCACCGCGTAGTCGTCCACGTAGTCGCCCAGATCGTAGCAGATCACGGCCACTCGCTCCGGCCGGCCGAGGGGGCGATAGAGCTCGATCCCCTGCACCACGTGGGCGGAGGTTCCCAGCACCAGATCGGCACCGGCGTCGGCCAGAGCGCGGGCGAAAGGCGGATGAGCGGGAAGGGGCTCCGGCACCATATTCGGCCCCCAGTGTGCCGCCACCACTACCACATCGTGGCCCGCGCGCGCCGCCCGCACCGTCTGCAGCAGGGCAGTGGCGCGGGGGTCCTCCAGGTCCACGGGCGCGTAGAAGACCCCGGGCTTCTCCGGGCCCGCCTCCCAGCCGGGCTCGTTGTCGGTCCAGCTCACCAGAGCCAGGCGCAGGCCGCGCACAGTGAGGGAGACCACGCGGCGCGCTTCCTCCGCCGTGCGCCCCGCACCCGCAGCGGGAAGGCCTGCCGCCGCCAGCAGGTCCAGCATCTCCGCCAGCGCCGCCGGCCCAAAGTCCAGGGTGTGGTTGTTGGCCAGGGTGACCGCACTCACCCCAGCCGCCTGCAGCGCCGCCACCGCCTGCGGCGGCGCCTTGAAGTGAAAGACCTTGCGCGGCCAGGGGCTCCCGCTCTCCTCGCCGGCGATGACGCACTCCAGGTTCACAATCAACGCGTCAGCCTGACGCAGCAGATGCAGGGTGTCGCCCCACACGTACTCCGGTGGACGACGCCGGAGCACTGCGCCGGCATTCCGGCCCAGCATCACATCCCCTGTGGCCGCCAGCCTCACCGCTCTCCGGCCAGCAGCGCGTCCAGCGCGGAGAAGAACTCGGGGAAGGTTTTGCTCACGCACTCCGGGCCGGCGATGGCCACACCCGCTGCCCCCAGCCCCACCACGGCGAAGGCCATAGCCATGCGGTGGTCGCCGTAGGTCTCCACCACGGCCGGACGCACCGGCCGCGGCAGCACCTCCAGACCATCGGGGAGGAGACGTACCTCCTGCCCCAGCCGGCGTAGCTCGGTGGCCAGAGCCTCCAGCCGGTCGGACTCCTGGTGGCGGATGTGGCCCACCCCGCGGATGCGCACCGCGCCGTCGGCGAAGGGCGCCAGCGCCGCCAGGGTCATGGTCATGTCCGGCATATTCGCCAGATCGGCATCCACCCCGTGCAGGCGGCTCGGACCGCGGACTGTCACCGCCTCCTCCTCCCACTCCACCATACACCCCATGGCCTGCAAGACGTCCAGGAAGTGCACGTCTCCCTGCAGCGAGGCCGGCCCCAGGCCCGGCACCGTCACCGTTCCGCCGGTGGCGGCCGCCGCGGCAAAGAAGTAGGAGGCGCTGCTGGCGTCGGGCTCGACGCGGAAGGATCGGGGCGCGTAGCGCTGCGGGGCGACCAGGTAGCGCGCCGGATCCTCGCGGCGCACGGTCACCCCGAACGCCGCCATGACGCCCAACGTCATCTCCACATACGGCGCCGCCACCAGCGGCCCATCGACCACCAGCTCCACGGGGGATGCGGCCAGCGGCGCCACCTGCAGGAGCGCGGAGAGGAACTGGCTGCTTATCTGGCTGCGCACCGCAGCCCTACCGCCGGCCAGACCCCGGGCCCGGATCCACACAGGGGGACAGCCTGAGGGCGCCACCGCGTCGCAGCCCAGGGCGCCCAGCGCCACCACCAGGTCCAGGATCGGCCGTTGCCGCATGCGCGGTGAGCCGTCCACCACGTAGTGGCCGGAGCCCAGCGCCGCCACCGCGGTGAGGAAGCGGGCGACGGTACCGGCGTTGCCGGCCTCCACCCTGGCGCACCGGGCCGGAATCCGCCCGCCTGCACCCCAGACGACAAAGCGGCCTGCCTGGGGCTCCTCCTCCACAGAGAAACCCAGCGCCCGCAATCCCCCGGCCATCAGGCGGGTGTCGTCGCTGAATAGGGCCGCCTGCACCACCGTGCGCCCCTCGGCCAGCGCGCCCAGGACCAGCGCGCGGTTGGTCAGGCTCTTGCTGCCGGGAACGCGGACCGTGCCGTGCACAGGGTGTCGCGCGGGAAGGATGGGACGGATGCTCACCGGGACTCCGGGGGCAGGGGCAGGGGGCCCCGTACCCGGCGGGCTCCCCGGGTGAGGTCGGGACGCAGCGCCTCCGCCTCGCGCAGGTAGACGTGCGCCACCTCCTCCTGCGAGCGGGGGGTGTTCCAGAGGATAAGCACGCGGATGCAGCGGGGCAGCCCCCCTGGCACGTCGACCTCCCGGGCGGTAAGCAGCGGGACGCTGGTCCACCCCAACGCCCGGCTGGCCTCGGCCGGGAAGGCTGCATTCAGGTCGTCGGTGCAGGTGAAGACTACGGCGGCGATCTCGTCCAGCTCCACGCCGTTCTGCCGCACCATCTCCAGGAGGAGCTCCCGTGTCGCCGAGAGGATGGCCTCAGCCGTATTCTCTCCGGCTGTGGTGGCCCCGCGGATGCCGCGGACGTGCATCAGGGCTCCCCCGGCCGGACGCGCAGCAGCGCGGCGGCGGCCCGAACAGCCAGAACCATGGATTCAGGCCCGAACCCCTGGATGGTCCCCACGCAGACCCCCGCCAGGAGGGAGCGGCGGCGAAACGGCTCCCGGCGGAACGGATTGCTCAGGTGAGCCTCGATGACCGGAAGCGGCACCGCGGCCACCGCATCCCGCAGGGCAACCGAGGTATGGGTCAGCCCGCCGGGGTTGAGGACCACTGCATCGAAGGCCCCCGGAGCCTCCTGCAGACGGTCGATCAGGGCGCCTTCGTGGTTCGACTGGAAGATCTCCACCTCCACCCCCTCTGCCGCAGCGACCGCGCGCAGCCGGGCCTCCAGGCTGGCAAACGACTCGGTACCGTAGACCTCCGGTTCCCGCACGCCGAGGAGGTTCAGGTTCGGCCCGAACATCACCAGGATGCGCGGCACGCCTGCAGCCCTTCCAGCAGCAGCGCCTCCGGCACGGCCTGGTCCACCAGCCCCATCCCCACATCCTTGAGCAGGGTGAGGCGGATCTCTCCCCGGCGGACCTTCTTGTCCAGGCGCATGGTCTGCAACAGTTCATCCCCCGGCGGGGCGGCGGGCGGCAGGTGCACGGGCAGCCCCGCCCGCCGCAGGATGGCCTCCTGTCGCCACATGACCTCCTCCCGCACCAGCCCCAGACGCAGCGCCACCCAGGCCTCCACCATCATGCCCACGGCGACCGCCTCCCCGTGGGTCGCCTCCGGCCAGCGGCGCTCCAGGGCGTGCCCCACCGTGTGCCCGTAGTTGAGGATCTGGCGCTCCCCGGCCTCGTAAAGATCCTGCGACACCACCCGGGCTTTGGCCGCAGCACAGCGGCGGACGCACTCCTCCAGCGCCTCCCGGTCGCCCGCCAGCAGCGCCTCCAGGCGCGCCTCGACGAAGGTCAGGATCCCCGCGTCGACACTCATCCCGTACTTGATCACCTCGGCCAGGCCCGAGCGCAGCTCCCGCAACGGCAGGGTACGCAGGACCTCAACGTCGGCCAGGACGGCCCGGGGCAGGTGGAAGACACCGATCAGGTTCTTCGCCCGGGGGTGGTTCACTGCCGCCTTGCCGCCGATAGCGCTGTCCACCTGAGCCAGCAGCGTCGTCGGCAGGTGAAACAGCGGGACCCCGCGCATGTAGACGCCGGCGACGAACCCCCCGAGGTCACCGATCACCCCGCCTCCCAGGGCCACCACGGCATCGCCGCGGTCCATGCCCGCCTCCGCCATCCGGTCCACAACCCGCGCCGCCAGCGCCAGCGCCTTCGACCGCTCGCCCGGTGGGACAGTGACGCGCACAGGCTCCACGCCCGCTCCTCGCAGCCGCTGCGCCACCCGCTCGCCCAGGCGCCGCCACAGCCGGGGATGGGTGAGGACCGTCGCCCGTCGGATGCCCTGCCCGGCCACGATCCCCCCCACAAGGTCCAGCACCCCAGCCCCGATGTAGACCGGATAGCCCCGCGGGGAGTGGTCCACGGGTACACGGGCGCAGCAACGGCCCAGCAGGTCCTCCCACAGCGCATTCGCCAGCTCGTCGGGTGGGCGGGTGGCGTCCATGATGACGTCGGCCTGTTCGTACAGCGGCGCCCGCGCCGCCAGCAGCGCTCGCAGGCGCCCCTCGGGGTCCCCGGCCAGCAGGGGGCGGGCAACCCCGTCGCGGCTGATGCGGTCGAGGAGGATGGGAGGATCCGCCCGCAGGTAGACGAGCATACCGCTGTTGCGCAGCGCCTCCCGGTTGCGCCGCTCAGCCAGCACACCTCCGCCGGTGGCGATTACCGCGGGCCGCACCCGGACCGCCTCCCTGACCGCCGCTCGCTCCGCTGTGCGGAAGGCCTCCTCGCCCTGCGCGGAAAAGATCTCTTGGATCGACCGCCCGGTGCGCTGTTCCACCAGGGCGTCAGTGTCCACGAATGTCCAGCCCAGCCTCCCGGCCAGGAGCCGGCCCACGTGGGTCTTGCCGGAACCGGGCATGCCCACCAGGATCACGCTGGGTAGCAGGTGCCCTTTCACCGCGGTCACATCTCCCGCAGGCGGCGCAGGTAAGCGTCGTAGGCCAGGCGGATGTCACCCAGCGCGTCGCCGCCGAACTTCTCCAGGAAGGCGTCCGCCAGGACAAAGGCCACCACCGCCTCCCCGATGACGCCCGCGGCGGGAACGGCGCAGACATCGCTGCGCACCACAGCTGCCTCCACCGGCGCCTTCGTGATCAGGTCCACCGAGCGCAGCGGGGTGCGCAGCGTAGAGAGCGGCTTCATCGCCGCCCGCACCACCAGCGGGCCGCCTGTGGAAATCCCCCCTTCCGTTCCCCCGGCGCGCTCGCTCTGACGGTAGAATCCCCGCTTTGGGCTGTAGAAGATCTCGTCGTGCGCCGCCGAGCCGGGCGTGCGCGCCGCGGCGAACCCCAGGCCAATCTCCACCCCCTTGATGGCGTTGATGGACATGAGTGCCGCGGCCAGGCGCGCGTCCAGCTTGCGGTCCCAGTGCACGTAGGAACCGAGCCCGGGGGGCAGGCCTAGCGCCACCACCTCAAAAACCCCACCCAGGGTGTCGCCCCGCGCAGCCGCGGCGTCGATCGCCGCCTTCATCTCCTCCTCCACCTCCGGGTCAGCACAGCGTACAGCGGAGGAGGCGGCGCGGGCGGCGATCTCCTCCCACCGCTCCGGCCTGGTGCGGATGGCCACCCCTCCGATCTCGGTCACGTGGCTGATGATGGTAATCCCGAAGGCCCCAAGGAACTTGCGGCAAACGGCGCCGGCGGCCACCCGTGCAGCGGTCTCCCGGGCGCTGCTCCGCTCCAGAACTGGCCGCACATCGCGGAAGGCGTACTTCTGCGCGCCCACCAGGTCCGCATGGCCCGGGCGGGGCCGGGTGAGCTCCGGCTCGTCGCGGCGCCAGTCCCGGTTCTGGATCCACAGGGCGATGGGTGCGCCGGTGGTCTCGCCCCGCATCACGCCCGAGAGGATCTCGGCGCGGTCCTCTTCAATCTGCATCCGCCCCCCCCGACCGTAGCCCAGCTGCCGCCGCTTCAGATCCCCGGCGATGTCCTCTTCGGACAGCGGCAGCCCCGCCGGCATCCCCTCCAGGACGACAACCAGCGCGCGCCCGTGCGACTCCCCCGCCGTCAGCAAGCGCAACATCGTCGCCATTATACGGTGCCGCCTACAGGCCGGGGGAGGTGGCGTGCAGAAACTGACGCCTGTGCGGCCGCGGGCTGTCAACCGGGTCCTTTACGCGCTGGGGGCGTTTGGGGCAGCGCTGCTGCAGCAGACTGTCCTCCTGTGGGTGTTCTTCTTCTACGCCCCGCCTCCCGGGCAGCCGCACCCGGCGCGGGTCACGCCGGCGGCGGTAGGCCTGGCCATGGCCGCAGGCCGGCTTGTGGATGCCCTGGCCGACCCCCTGGTGGCGCACTGGAGCGACAGCCTGCGCAGCCGCTGGGGGAGGCGCCGCCCCTTCATCCTGGGCGCCTCGCCACTGCTGGCCATCTGCTTTGTCCTCCTCTGGCGGCCGCCTCACGCCGGGATCTCCCCGGCCAACGCGACCTACCTCACCGCCACCCTGGGAGCCTTCTTCTTCCTCTACACCATGGTCCTCAATCCCTACATCGCCCTCCTGCCGGAGGTTACCGCGCGGGGCAGGGGGAGGGTGGCCACCACGTCGCTGCAGGCGGGGTTCAACCTTGCGGGTATCGCCGCCGCCTTCGTCGGCTCCTCCTGGCTCTCCACCCGGGTCGGCTTCCCCGCCATGGGCGCCGTGCTCGCACCGCTGGGCCTGGCTGCCCTGCTGATATCCACTCTGGGGGTGCGGGAGTACGTCCCAGCCGCGCCGCCCCAGCCGCTGGGACCCACCCTGCGGGGAATCCTCAGCGACCGCCGGTTCCGCATCTTCATCCCCGCCATCGCCACCGTCTGGTTCGGTCTGAGCATGGTCCAGCTGGCCCTGGCACTCATCGTTACTGTCCTGATGGAGCTACCGCAGTCGGCGGTGGCGCCTCTGCTCGGCCTCATCCTGGGTGTGACCGCGGTCTCCCTGCCCCTGACCGCCAGGCTGATCCGCCGCCTGGGGGAGCGGCGGACGATCCTGGCGGCGATGGCTCTGCTGGCCGCTGACCTGGCGCTGGCGGCAGCGATTGGACGCTGGCCGGCACCTCTCGGGACGGCAGCAGAGGGAATGGCCGTCCTGGCCCTGGGTGGACCGGCCGTGGGAGCCATGTTCGTCCTGCCCAACGCCCTGCTGGCAGAAATCGCCGAGGACCACGGCCGCCTGGTCGGAACTCGGGCGGAGGGGATGTTCTTCGCTTTCCAGGGCGTGATCTTCAACGGGACGACCAGCCTGTCTGCGGCCGCCCTGGGCGCCCTCATCCAGTGGCTCGGGCAGAGCCCGCCAGATGCCTGGGGCCTGCGGGCCGCCCTTCTGGTTGCGGCTGTCTCCACCGCTGCCGGCGCGCTGGTCTTCACGCGCTACCCGCAGAGCTCCGGTCAGGTGCTGCAGAAGCCGGGGCCCCCGGCGTAAGAGGCGAGACCGACGCCTGTCAACCGATAGGCCCCCTATGCCCGCCGCCGATTGGCCAGGTAGAGGCGGTAGAGGCGGCTGACCGTGTGGTGCGTGCGGAAGTTCCGGGACTGCTCCGGCCGCAGGCTGCCCGAGAAGGTCGTGGGAATATGCAGCAGCTCGTGAATCAGCACGCGGTCCTGCTCGGCGCGGGAGAGGCGGTCGAACGCAGGGTGCAGCACCTCCACCACGTAGGCCGCCTGCAGACGGAGGGCCCGCTGAAAGATTCCCGAGAGCCCCCAGATGCGGGCCAGGGCGTTGGCCCTCGACCCGTAGGTACGGACGGCAAAGAGCCGCCGCGCGTTCACGTGACGAAAACCCACTGCCCGGGCGATGCGCGCCAGCCGCCGCCGGATGTCCGGCGCAGGCTCCCAGCGCAGGCCGACGGCCCCCGGACGCGGTGTTCCCCGCCTAGCCCCACGCCGCGGCCCGCGCATGGCCCATGACGACCTGGCCCATCGGTTCACCACGGGGTCACACGTGCATCGGGATCGGTCTCTCGCCCCGCGCTGGCGCTTCCCCTGTCGTGCCGGTCACCGCGCGAGAGGCCGCAGGCGCCGCAGGTCACCAGCCAGTACCTGCAGCAGGAACCAGAGGAAGACCAGCGCACTGGCGTAGCGGTAGAAATTCCGCCCCGCCGCGGGCACACCCTTCGCCTCCATTTTCGCCAGCGCCAGGTGCCCGCCGTCAAGCGGCAACAGCGGCAGGAGGTTGGCTAAGCCCACGCTGAGGTTGATTTGCCCGGCCAGGTGCCGCAGGGCCAGGGGGTGGGCCGCACGCAGCAGCATGGCCATCGCGCCCACCACACCGGAGATCTGCACCCGAGAAGGCGCCGGGCCATGGCCTGTTACGGCGACGGCCACCGCCCGCAGCGCAGGATCCCGCGGCAGAAGCCACAGGCCTAGCAGCACGTTGGCCAGGGGACCCGCCAGCAGCACCGGCACCCGCCGCTCCAGGGAGAGCGCTTCCACATCGATGGCGGCAAAGCCACCCACCAGCAGCGGCCGCAGGCTGACCGTGGTCTCGCGCACACGACGAGCCAGCAGCCGCGGTCCGAATCCTATGGCGATCTCCCGCACGCGGCCGCCGACGCGCCAGGCGGCCACGGCGTGCGCCAGCTCATGTGCCAGCACCGTTCCCCCAAGGATGGCTATCGCCCGTACCCAGCGCCGCCACATGCGGACGCTACTCCTCCCGGCTGATGCTGGCCACCGCGGCCAGGCGGTCGCCCTCGGCCAGCCGCTTGACCAGCACACCCCGCGCGGCCCGCCCCAGCACGGGAATGTCACCCACAGGCGTGCGCAACACCTCGCCGCGGCTGCTGATGATGAGGATCTCGTCGTCGGCGTTCACCGGGCGCACTGCAGCCACGGGGCCCGTGCGCGCTGTGACCTTCAGGTTGGTCACACCCATCCCCCCGCGGTGCTTCAAAGGGTACTGGGCGAAGCGTGTGCGCTTGCCGAACCCCCGCTCGGTCAATGTGAGCAACGTCTCCCCTTCCCGTGTGTCCGCCAGCCCTACCACCGCATCGCCGGCGCGCAGCCGGATGCCCCGCACGCCGCGGGCCGTACGCCCCGTCTCCCGTACCTGCCCCGCGCGGAACCGGAGCGCCCGCCCCATCCGGGTGGCCAGCACCACCTCGGTGTCCGCGCGGATGAGGCGCACCCCCACCAGCTCGTCCTCCCCCTCGAAGGTTATGGCGAAGATCCCTGCGCGCTTGGCGTGCAGGAACTCCAGCAAGCCTGTCTTCTTCACGTATCCCTTGCGCGTGGCCATGAAGAGGTACCCATTCTCTTCAAAGGAACGCAGGGGGATGATGGCGGTGACGCGCTCCCCCGACGCCACCGTCAGCAGGTTGACCAGGGCCAGTCCGCGGGACGCTCGACCGGCCTCCGGGATCTCGTGGGCCTTAATCCGGTAGACCTTGCCGCGGTTGGTAAAGAAGAGGAGGAAGGCGTGATTAGTGGCCACCACCAGGTGCTCCACCACGTCCTCTTCCCTGGGGGCGGCCCCCACCACTCCCTTGCCCCCACGGCGCTGCAACCGGTAGCTCTCCAGAGGGAGCCGCTTGATGTAGTTGTTCCGCGTTAAGGTGATCACCACGTCCAGGTCGGGGATGAGGTCCTCCGCCTCGAAGGCCTCGGCCTCCTTGCTCACGATGCGTGTGCGCCGCACATCGGCATAGCGCTCCTTGACCTGCTGCAGCTCCTCACGGATGGCCGCCATGATCAACCGCGGCCGCGGCGACTCGGCATCCGCCAGCATCTCCCGGTAGCGGGCGATGTCCTTAAGCAGGGCCTTGTACTCTTCCTCCACCTTCTCCCGCTCCAGGGCGGTGAGGCGCTGCAGCCGCAGGTCCAGGATGGCGTTGGCCTGTACCTCGCTCAGCTTGAACTGCCGCATCAGCCCTCCGCGGGCCGCCTCCACATCCTTGGCCCGTCGGATCAGGGCGATGACCTCGTCCAGGAACCTCAGCGCGATCTTCAGCCCCTCCAGCACGTGTGCCCGCTCCTCGGCCCGGCGCAGGTCGTGGCGGGTGCGCCGGATGACCACCTGGCGGCGATGCGCCAGGTACGCCTCCAGGAGCTGCCGCAGGGTGAGCACCCGCGGCACCCCCTCCACCAGCGCCAGGAGGATGGCCCCGAAGGTCGTCTGCAGCTGGGTGTGCTTGAAGAGCTGGTTGCGCACGATCTGGGGATTGACATCCCGCCGCAGCTCGATGACCACCCGCAGGCCGTGGCGATCGGACTCATCCCGCAGGTCCACCACCCCGTTCAGCTTGCGCTGTCGAACCAGGTCAGCCACCCGCTGGATCAGCGCCGCCTTGTTCACCATGAAGGGCAGCTCGCTGACGATGATGGCCGTCTTTCCGCCGCGCAGCTCCTCAATCTCTACCTTGGCCCGAACCGTGAGGCTGCCCCGGCCTGTGAGATAGGCCTGGCGAATCCCCTCCCGTCCCAGGATCAGGCCCCCCGTGGGGAAGTCCGGGCCCTTGACGATCTTCAACAACTCCTCGTCGGGCAGGGTGGGGGTATCGATAAGCGCAGTGAGGGCATCGACAATCTCCCCCAGGTTGTGCGGGGGGATATTGGTAGCCATGCCCACGGCGATGCCGCTGGCCCCGTTCATCAGCAGGTTAGGGATGCGCGCCGGGAGCACCGTCGGTTCGCGCATGGATTCGTCGAAGTTGGGGACGAAGTCGACCGTCTCCTTGTCGATGTCCGCCAGCATCTCCATGGCCAGGCGGGAGAGGCGAGCCTCCGTGTAGCGCTGCGCTCCCGGGGGGTCGCCGTCAACGGAGCCGAAGTTGCCCTGTGGATCGATGAGCGGGTAGCGGAAGGACCATTCCTGGGCCATGCGCACCAGAGCCTCATAGATGGGCGCGTCCCCGTGGGGGTGATAGCGGCCCATGACGTCCCCGACGATGCGCGCGCTCTTCTTGTAGGGACTCTCCGGGCGCAGGCCCAGCTCGGACATCCCGTAGAGGATGCGGCGCTGCACCGGCTTCAACCCGTCACGCACATCCGGCAGGGCCCGACTGACGATGACAGACATGGCGTAGTCGAGGTAGGAGGTCCGCATCTCCTCCTCAATGGTGCGGTTGACGATGCGTTCCTCTACGGCCATGGCTTCACCCCGGCCCTCCGAACACACGCCGTGGACGCCCGGAGGCGTCCACGGCAACAGCACCGACCGGGAGTCTCCATCAAATATCCAGGTTGCGCACTTCCCGGGCGTACTGCACGATGAATTGCCGCCGCGGTTCCACCTCTTCTCCCATCAGGGTGGAGAAGAGCCGATCCGCCTCCTCCGCCTCGGAGATCTCCACCCGCTTCAATGTCCGCTGCTGCGGATCCATGGTGGTCTCCCACAGCTGCTCCGGGTTCATCTCGGAGAGCCCCTTGTACCGCTGGATCTCCACCCTTTGCCCGCGCGCCTCCAGCTCGCGCACCACGATCTGTCGCTCCTCGTCGGAATAGGCGTAGCGCCGCTCCTTTCCCGTTCTTATCAGGTACAAGGGGGGCTGGGCAATGTACACCTTACCCCGCTCGATCAGCGGGCGCATGTAGCGGTAGAAGAAGGTGAGCAGCAGCGTGCGAATGTGAGATCCGTCTACGTCGGCATCGGCCATAATGATGATCTTGTCATAGCGCCGCCGGTTCAGATCGAAGTCGTTGCCAATCCCTGTCCCCAGCGCTGTGATGATGGCACGGATCTCCTCGTGGTTGAGCATCTTGTCCAGCCGTGCCTTCTCTACGTTGAGAATCTTTCCCTGGATAGGGAGAATGGCCTGGAAGTGCCGGTCTCGCCCCTGCTTGGCCGAGCCGCCGGCGGACTCACCCTCGACGATGAAGAGCTCAGAGTGCTCCGGGTCCCGCTCCACGCAGTCGGCCAGCTTTCCGGGCAGGGTGGAGATATCCAGTGCGTTCTTCCGCCGCACCAGGTCACGGGCCTGACGGGCCGCCTCCCGGGCCCGTGCTGCCGTGATGGCCTTGTTCAGAATGCGCCGCGCCTCACCGGGGTGGGTCTCCAGGTATTCCTGCAGGGCCTCCGCTACAACCGACTCCACCAGGCCCTTCACCTCGGTGTTACCCAGCTTGGTCTTGGTCTGCCCCTCAAATTGCGGGTCGCGCAGTTTCAGACTGAGCACGGCGGTCAGGCCCTCGCGGACATCCTCACCGGACAGCGTGACCTCACCGTTCCGCATCCCCGCCCGCCGCGCGTACTCGTTCAGAGTACGGGTGAGGGCCGCCCGGAAGCCTACCAGGTGCGTCCCGCCCTCGGGCGTGGGAATGGTATTCACGAAGGTCAGCGTGTGCTCCAGGTAACTGTCGTTATACTGCACAGCGAACTCGACCTCGGCCCCGTCGCGCTCTCGCCGGTCGTAGATCGGCTCCTCGTTCAGGCGCGTGCGGCTCTTGTTCAGCACGCGCACCAGCTCCTTGATCCCCCCCGCGTGCTGGAAGACCTGCCTCCGCCCGCTGCGCTCGTCCACCAGGACGATCTCCAGCCCGGCATTGAGGTAAGCGATATCGTCCAGCCGCCGGGCGATCACGTCGGCATTGAACTCCGTCGCTGTCATCACCTGGCGATCGGGCAGGAAGACCACCCTGGTGCCGCTGGGTAGCGGAGCTCCCGGGGAGGAGCGCAGCGCGCTCACGGGCTTGCCGCGCTCGAACCGCTGCCAGTAGGTTCTGCCCTCCCGGTACACCTCCACCTCCAGCATCTCCGAGAGGGCGTTGACTACTGAAACCCCCACCCCATGCAGGCCCCCGGAAATCTTATAGCCCCCGCCGTCGAACTTGCCTCCGGCGTGGAGCGTGGTCAGAACGACCTCGACGGCAGGCTTCCCCAGCCTGGGCAGAATCCCAACGGGAATCCCCCGGCCATTGTCCAGCACGCTGGCACTCCCGTCGCGGTGCAACACCACTTCAATGCGGGTGCAGTAGCCCGCCAGAGCCTCGTCCACGGCATTATCGACCACCTCGTAGAGGAGATGGTGCAGCCCGTCGGGGCCCGTGGATCCGATGTACATGGCGGGACGCCGCCGGACGCCCTCAAGCCCCTCCAAAACCTGGATGTGCTGGACGTCGTAGGTGGAGGACTCAGCCACGATCGCAATTCACCGCATGTTACGTTTCTAGGGCCTCATTGCAGACACCTGAACGGGGCGTGAGCAAACATCACGCCCCGCCCCGACGCAGAACCCATGTTTACGCAGCCTGGAGGGCCCTAAAACCCCCCTTCAGGCTGCGTTAGTATATCATGCGCTTTCTCCCACTGTCAACGCCGATAGGGCTGATGGCACGCGCGTTTCAGCCGCCCCCAATCCTGCCCCCGGTGAGCCGGCGTGCCAGACCCTGCGGGGAAATCGCGGAAGGATAGATGCCCCGTGTGGTCACCACAAGCGCCCTGCACCGCCGAAAGCTCCCTTCCGGGAACCCCCGGACGCTGGCCTGCTCCAGAAAGCGACGATTCGCCTCCATCCGCGCCAGCTTGGCGTCAAGGATGGTCACGATCTCGCCAGCGGCAACCACCGTCTGCCTGCCCAGGTCAAGATACACCCCTTCTCCCCCTCCACTTTCCCACGCTCACAACCACGCGAACCCGACGCACTTGGGCTTGCGGAATGCGTTCCCGCAGGTCTCGTACAATCGCCTCCCGCCGGAGACTCACCTCCTGAGCAGCCACCGGATGCGCCGCCACGACCACCAACACACCACCGTGCAGCCAATGCGGCTCCGCCGCCTCCGCCAGCGAGAGCCCCACAACGTCCGCCCAGGCCGCCCGGATCTGAGTCAGATGCATCGCCGGCTCGATCCCCAAACCGCGAGCGGCCCTCTGAAGAATCTCCCGCAGGCTAACTAGCACGCCTTCACGCGTAGACCCGCACCGGCGCCAGGACGTAGACGTAGTCCTGCTGCCCCACCGGACGAATCGCCCCCGGGCTGAGCGGTCCGCTGAGCTCAAAGGTTACCTCATCCGCCTCCAGGACGCTCAGACAGTCCATCAGGTAGCGCGCGTTGAAGGCGATCTCCACCGTCTCCCCCTCGGCGTCCACCGGCAGCCGTTCTACCGTTTTCCCCACCTCTGGTGTGTTAGAGGTGATAGTCAGTTCGGATCCACGAGCCGAAAGCCGGACCACGTTCGCCGAGTCCCGCGCCGTGATCGCTGCCCGGCGCACCGCCCGCAGGAACCGCTCCGTCTGTAAACGCAACCTCTGTTTAAACCCCTGGGGGATCACCTGCTCGTAGTTGGGGAACTGGCCGGCAATCAACCTGGAAACCAAACGCGCCTCAGGCAGGGTAAACACCAGGTGATTCTCAGCCAGGGCCATCGCGACAGCGCCGGCTGCGCCGGTTGCCAGGCGAGCCAGTTCGTGCATCGTCTTGGCGGGGACGATCACTCCGAAGTTCTGCCGCACGGCTTGATCCAAGGTCGCACAACGCAATGATAATCGCCCCCCATCAGTGGCCACGAAACGTACTGTTCGATCTTCCACCACCACGTGCACTCCCGTGAGGAACGGACGCGTCTCGTCTGTGGAGACCGCGAACACGGTCTGACGGATCATTCCCCGCAACAGGGAAGCTTCCAGCGAGATCGCCTCCGTCACCTCCGGCGCCGGCAGAAGAGGAAAGTCCGCCGCTGGCAAGCCAAGGATCTCGAATACGGTCTCCTCGCACTGAATCTCCGCGCGGTTGGCTCCGTGCTCCACTCGCAGTTGCACCCTAGCCTGCGGCAGGCTAGCCGCAATCTCACTCAGTAACCGCGCGGGCAGCGTAATGGCTCCGCCCTCTTCCACCGTCGCTGCCACGAACGTCTGAATCCCAAGCTCCAGATCTGTCGCAGTCAGCCTGAGGCCTTCTTCCACGCTTTCCAACAGGATATTGGAAAGAATGGGCATGGTCGTTCGCGCGGAGACCGCGCGATTCACAATCTGAACGGCTCGAAAGAAATCCTGTTGTCCACAACTGATG
>JAVKIA010000011.1:16756-72739 GCA_031459715.1 Armatimonadota bacterium
TGATGAACATTCCACCCTCTACTACGTTACTAGATATAAATTCATACTAATCATAGCTTGTGTGTACTTCTGTATAAAGTACCAAAAGCTACGTAGACCAAAGGGAGACAACGGCAAAGCAATGTGGATAATGTAGGGATAAGCTGAGAGGTTCTCAGTTGATTGCATATAGCGAGTCGTACCCCACCGAAAGAGTAGCCTTACGCACGCCGCAGCCGGTCGACAATCTCTTTAATCCTAACAGCTAGATGAGGGTCTTGTTGCAGGGCTTGGCGTACGCGGTCACAGGCGTGCATAACTGTGGTGTGATCACGCCCGCCAAACTCGCTTCCGATGTGGGGGAGAGAGGCATCGGTGAGCTCGCGTGCCAGATACATCGCTACTTGTCGCGGGAACGCTACGGCTTTGGTGCGACGCTTAGCGCGCATCTCCTCTATACGAATGTCGAAATGCTCGGCAACGATTTGCTGGATAGCGTGAATGGTGACGTACCTGCTTGCAGCCGGTGGAAGGAGTTCGCGGAGGACCTCTTCTGCCAGGGGCCTGGTGATGGCGGTGCGGGTAAGCGTGGCGTAGGCAACCACGCGGACCAGTGCCCCTTCGAGCTCGCGGATGTTAGTTTGGATCCGCTCCGCGATGAACTCAGCTACTTCGTCAGGAATATGGATCCCCTCGAGTTCGGCTTTCTTTCGCAGGATGGCGATGCGCGTTTCCAGGTCGGGGGGCTGGATGTCGGTGATGAGCCCCCAGCTGAAGCGCGAGCGGAGTCGCTCTTCCAGCGTAGGGATTTCCCTTGGGGGCTTGTCGCTGGTAATGATGATCTGCCGGCCAGACTCGTGGAGGGTGTTAAAGGTGTGGAAGAACTCCTCCTGCGTTCGCTCCTTCCCAGCCAGGAACTGGATATCGTCGATCAGCAGGACATCCACGGTGCGATACTTGTTTCGGAATTCTGGCATCCTGTCGTCCCGGATGGAGTTGATAAGCTCATTGGTGAACTTCTCGCCGCTCACGTAGACCACGTGGTACGGGGCCTCCAGCCCCAGCACGTGGTGCCCGATGGCCTGTAAGAGGTGAGTCTTGCCCAGGCCCACGCCGCCGTAGATGAAGAGCGGATTGTAGGCCCGGGCAGGCGCTTCGGCCACGGCGCGCGCGGCGGCGTGGGCGAAGCGGTTGCCGGTGCCTACGACGAACGTCTCGAAGCTGAACTTGGGGGAGAGGGTGAGGCCGTCTATGGTTCGCGGCGCGGTGGGCGGTCGCGAGATGGGCTGCTGGGCGTGGGGTGGGTCGGTAATAGAGAGGGCGATGGCCAGTTCGCGCCCCGCGATGGCCCGCAGTGCTCCGCGGATCAGATCCAGGTAGCGAGACTCCACCCACTCCTTGGCGAAGCGACTGGGCACAGCGAAGGTCAGGGTGTCGTCTCGCAGACTGACGGGCCGCATGACCTTGACGAAGGATTCCAGGCTGGGCTTGCTCAGCTGTCCCTCGATCCTCCGCACGGCTACCTGCCAGAGCTCGTGGGCTGAAGTGGTGTCGACCGACATGAGATCCTCCCGAGAGAAAGGTGCTGACCGTAGTTGCGCAGGAGTTTCCACTCCTTCCCGGGTGTGGGGTGGCATCTGCTTCAAGGGGCGAAAACCTCATCGAGATAGATGATGCCTTCCTCCGTCAGCGTGCGCTTGCCGCTTCCCTTGTCCTGCACCAGCTTCAGGTGTTCGAGGACCCGCAGGTCCCTATAGGCGGTGCTGTGGCTGATATCCAGCTCCTTGGCGATAGTTGTGGGCCCGGCTGCTCCCAGCTCTCCAATGAGGAGGAGGACCTTCTTCTGGCGAGGCGTGAGCTGCGGGCGCGGGTCGCGCCGGGGCGGAGAGTCTGCGCCTGGGGCAGGCGGGCGCGACAGGGAGAGGGTAATAACGGTCCCCCGGTCGAGATTGTCTTCGATGCCCAGTGTACCGCCGAGAAAGGCGAGCTGCTCTTTGGCCACCGGGAGGCCGGAGCCGACGCCGCGAATGTAGCGGCGCATTTCCCGCGTGGCGGTGGTGAAGCCCGGTTGCAGCGCGCGCTGCTTGTCGCGGATTCCCGGACCCTGATCGGAGATACGGATGGTGTTGCCGTCGTCGAGGATGGTGATCACGGCGTTGTGGAAGTAGGCGTGAATCAGGTTCTCCACGACTTCCCGAATGACGACGAAGGGGATGCGTCCTCCTCGCTCGTGGGAGTAGTTGTACGTCTGGGCGGCTAGCTCCCCGATCAGCGTCTCGAAGTCGTCTCCGCTGAGGGAGACGATGCGCGGAGCCGTGAGGGGAGAATCGTAAATGGCCAGACGGACCTCCGGCTCCTCAACAGCTGCGGGTGCGCCCTCCGCCTGGCGTTCCTCGATCAGCTTGCGGATGATCTCCCGGATCGGCATGGGGCTAGCCGCACAGTGTGCGTGATTTCATGCTCCGGCCAGAATTCCTACCCCACGGTGCCTGAGAGCCATCTTTCCATGACTGTCCCGCGCTGCGCAGGAGCCTTTCGCGTCTGTGGAAAAGGTGCGTTGAAGCATAGAAGGGGTTCTCCACTCACGTGAGGCGTTCCTGTTGCCCATCCATGCCAAATTTTCCGGCGAAGTCACCGGAATCGCTATCCACATCTGTGGATGGGGGTGTGGACAGCGGGGCCTGGAGCGACTTCCCGTGCCCTCCGGCATACGAATTGAGTTCTCTGGGAGTCGGTGTTTATGGCCTTCAGTGATAGAACCGGCCGGATCTGTGGAAATGTCCGCGGCTTATAAACACGTTGTCCACAGCGAGGAGCCTGGGCTCGCTTCGGCAGGGGACTGACCGGCGCGGGATTTCGGAGCGGTTGAATGCTTTTGGCGTCCTGTGCTATAGTCTAATGGCGCTTCGGGCCCGGTTTTTCTGGCAATGACTTGAGAGCGGTCCAATGAAGAGGACCTACCAGCCGAAAGTCCGACGTCGTCAGAGGACACACGGATTCCTGGCCCGGATGTGGTCCAGCGGGGGGCGCCGCGTGCTCAAGCGTCGAAGGGCGAAGGGGCGCCGGAGGGTGGCCGTCTAGCCGGATGGTACCGTGAGGGAATTCCGCCCCGGCGGAAGGCGAGCAGGCAGGAGTCTCACCAGAGGCGAGGAGTTCCGGACCGTTTACGCCGCCGGGAGGCGTCTGGCTTTCTCCGTGGCTACTATTTACGTCCTGCCCAGGCCGTCATCTGAGGCTCGTCTGGGCGTCTCTGTGGGGCGGAAGATCGGGGGAGCCGTGCAGCGGAATCGCCTTCGCCGGAGAATCCGGGAGGCTTTTGGTCGCGTAAGACCTCGTCTCTGGCAGGGGGTTGATATCGTTATTGTACCTCGGCCCTCGGCCGCCGACGTCCCCTTTAGCCGGCTGGTGTCCTCCATTTCGGCGGCGCTGGAAACGGCGGGGGTCTTGAGGGATCCGGTCGCAGGTGTCGATATCGTCTGCAGATGACTGGCGCCAGGGTTGCAAGGGCCATCCTACTTGCTGTGATCAGGGTCTACCAGGTGGCTGTATCGCCGTTCTTGGGACCAAGGTGCAGGTTCTACCCATCCTGCTCCGCATATGCCTTTGAGGCGATTCAGCGGTACGGGGCGGGCCGCGGAGCCGTCCTGGCGGTCCGCCGCATTCTTCGCTGTCATCCGTTGAACCCAGGCGGCTACGATCCCGTTCCCTAGGGAGAGCTCTCAATGCTCGGTCCGCTAAAGAACGTCCTTGGTGCCGTTTTGTTGATCCTGACTTCTTGGACCGGCAACATCGGTATCGGTGTGGTTCTCCTCACCGTGCTCATTCGGGTTGTCCTTCACCCCCTTACTCGGTGGAGTCTCAAGTCGATGAAGCGTATGCAGGCGCTGGCACCGCAGATCGAGGTTCTCCGGCGGAAGCACAAGGACAATCCTCAGCAGGCCAACATTGAGATTATGAACCTATACCGGAGCAGCGGGGTCAATCCATTTGGAGGGTGTCTTCCCACCATCGTCCAAATTCCTGTGCTAATTGCACTTTTCCAGGTGCTGAATGAGAAGGACAGATTTGCCGGGCAGGCCCTGTTCGGCCTTCCGCTGGATGCCAGGCCGAACAGCTTTGCGATCATCTCTCAGAATCCGCTTCTCATCCTGATCCCTGTTCTGGTGGGCGTGACGACCTACCTCCAGCAGAGGATGAGCGTGAGTGACCCCCAGCAGGCCAAGCTGTTTATATTCATGCCATTTCTCATCGCCTGGTTCAGCCTGAACTTTCCCGTAGGGCTTTCAGTGTACTGGATTGTGTCGACCGTCGTGTACCTTGTCGAGTACCTCCTTGTCGTGGGTCGCCCCGTTCGGCCATCCGCGGCGCCGGCAGGGTTGGAGGCATCGCGGAGAGCGAGAGTGCAGAGGTCGAGGAGGAGGAGTTCGTAGGCCATGAATGCCGGGTTGCGCGGCAGTGGCGCGGATCCAGCGCGCCTCAAGGTGAGCGTGGAGAAGGCCGGGAGGACTGTCGAAGAGGCTGTGGCGGCGGCGCTGGTCGAGATGGGTCTTCCACGCCAAGAGGTCGAAGTGGAGGTCCTGGACGAGGGGAGCCGAGGGATCTTGGGCATGGGGGCCCGTGAGGCCAGGGTTCGGGTTCGACGGCGCGGGGCAGGAGACGGCCCGGGCCCGGCAGTTCGCGAAGTCGCAGTGGAGATTATCCGCCTGATGGGGTTCGAGGCCGTCGTGACTACTTCGGCCGAGTCAGGAGTCGTGCGGGTAGCAGTCGACGGCGACGAACTTGCCGGCCTGATCGGCAAGCACGGGCAGACCCTGGCAGCCGTGGAGATCCTGGTCGCTGCAGTGGCGGCTCGCCGGCTTGGGATGCCGGTCCGGATTGAGATGGACGTCCTGGGCTACCGAGAACGTCGGATAGCCTCGCTTGAAGCCCTGGCGCGCAGGACGGCCGAGCGCGTGGCACGGATGCGCCGGGAGGTGTCGCTCAGCCCGATGAATTCCAGGGACAGGCGCGTCATTCACCTCGCCCTGCAGGACCATCCAGCTGTAATCACTGCCAGCCGCGGGGAAGGCGGGCTCCGGAGAGTCGTGGTGATGCCGCGAGGATCCGGGGATTCCCTGCAGGGCGGAAATGCCCGTGAAGAAGGTCGGCAGGCCGACGGGGCCGCCCGTCGGGGCAGAGAAGAGAGCTCGAGTCAGCGCCCCCAGGGGGTAGGCCCTGTGCCGGGCCGCGGGAATGAGCTGGCCTCGCGAGGGAACAATTTGAGAGTAAAGGGCTACTTCCGGCGCCGAACCCCAGGTGCCCGTCGGGGAAGGTCCCAGCTGGCCGAAGGCAACTCGATGAAGGTGTGGAGGTCCCCAGGAAAGAAGCCGTTCGGCCAGAGATCGGGTGGGACCCCTGCTCGGCCGGAGGGGCTCCCGGTGGACGAAGAACTTGAGGCTGAGATCCAAGCACACCTGGAGAGGATCGAACGGAGTCGGTCGGCTCACAGAGATTCCAGGACCGCGCCCTTGGATCGAGATGCCGATCTCGGAGAGCGACCGGACTCGACCACTCTCGAGGGGTCGGCAACCCCGGCCGATCCCAGGGAGCCCGGGGACTCCAGGCGACCGGCGGCCGAGTAGACACTGACGGTAAGACGGGGACTCACGCGCTTCCTCCCGCACTCCGATCCCTTCTTGCCGATGGCGCGGCCTCCATCGGGATCGAGCTCACCCCAGCCCAGATTGATGCCTTCGAGGCATATACCTCTGCGATTCGTCTTTGGGGTCGGCGCCTTGGCTTGACCCGGATCTTGTCGCCCGAGGATATTGTCAGGCTACACTTCCTGGATTCACTGTCCTGCCTGACGGTCATTCCCGACACCCCGGGGCTGGGAGTTGTTGACGTAGGCTCCGGTGCAGGGTTTCCAGGAGTGCCGATCGCCATTGCCAGGCCAGACATTCGTCTGACCCTCATCGAGGCTTCAGAAAAGCGGGTGGCATTTCTCGAGCTTCTGACCATGGAGCTGGGCCTGGACGCGGATGTTCTGCACGGACGGGCAGAGGAGATTTGCCGGCAGGCCGGTCACTATGAAGCCTACGATGTAGTCACCTCCAGGGCTGCCGCACCAATGAAGCGCCTGGCGGGGCTGTGCCTCCCCTTTCTCAGGGTCGGGGGTACTGCAGTCTTGCCGAAAGGTGCCAGGGGGGAGGGCGAGCTCCGGGAAGCTGTAGGCGCGATTTCTGCCTTCGGTGGGGAGGTTGCCGGCATTGAGCACGTGAGAATCCGGGGTTTGGAGGGCACAAGGAGAGTCATCGTAGTTCTCAGGAAAGTGCGATCTGCCCCTCTTTCTTACCCTCATAGGTAGGATGTGGCGGGCAACGAGGTGTGGCCGGTTCGGCCAGCTTGGCTGGGCTGGTGTCGCTGGGTGGCCCAGCCTGCCAATATTTCACGTGGAATAGGGCGGAGCGTTTCCTGCACAGCCGGCTGCCTAAGGGCATGGGCTCTCCGGTCCCAGATGTCCTCCTCGGGCTCGGCTGTCTGTGCTCTCGCCCCACAAAAGTCGCCCTCCGATGCCGAAAATGTGAAGGAGAGAGGGCATTGCCGACGAAGTCAGCAAGGAAAGCCCGGCTACCAGCCCGGTTCGTCGGCAGTATCGCGCCGTGCATCGGACCATCGCTATTGTCAATCAGAAGGGCGGCGTCGGGAAGTCAACCACAGCCGTCAACCTGGGGGCTAGCCTTGCTGTCCTCGGGACCTCTGTCCTCGTTTGCGACCTGGATCCCCAGGCTAACGCTACGAGTGGACTTGGCACTCCCAAGCCTTCAGCTGCGACATCCACATACGGCGTGATCATCGAGGGGAGGCCCCTCCAGGCCTGCGTGGTGTCAACTGCGATTCCCGGGCTCTCGCTTTTGCCCTCCAGCTCGCATCTCTCTGGGGCTGAGGTGGAATTGGTCTCAATGGTGTCCAGGGAGTCGAGGCTCCGGCAGGCCCTCCAGGATGGTGCGGCAAGCTACGAGGTCGTGCTGCTGGATTGCCCGCCGTCTCTGGGGCTTCTGACCGTAAATGCCCTGACGGCGGCAACTGAGGTGCTTATTCCGATACAATGTGAGTACTACGCTCTCGAGGGATTGAGCCAGCTTCTCGAGTCGATAACGCTCGTGCAGCGGTATCTCAACCCTGCGCTCGAGGTCGGCGGCGTCCTGCTGACCATGTTCGATGCCCGTACCCGTCTCTCTGAGCAAGTTGCCGCCGAGGTCCGGCGTTTCTTCAAGGACAAGGTGTACAAAACTGTCATTCCGCGGAGCATCCGACTGGCGGAAGCGCCAAGTTACGGAATGCCCATGATCCTATTCGATCCGTCCTCGCGCGGAGCGGACGCGTACGTGAACCTTGCGAAGGAGGTCGTGACGCGTGGAAGAGACGCGGCCACACTGGCCGGCCATGTCGGCTGATGCCCGCAGGCGCGGGCTGGGGCGTGGTCTGGGAGCCTTGCTTGGCCGAGAGGCTTTCGACGAGGGTCTTGTACGGGACCTTTCAGTCCACGAGATTCGCCCCAGCCGGCTGCAGCCCCGTAGTCAGGTGTCTCCCGAGGATGTTGAGGAACTGGCGGCATCCATCGTGGATCGCGGCGTACTGCAGCCGATCGTCGTCCGCCCTGCCGATGACGGCTACGAACTGGTGGCTGGCGAGCGCAGGTGGCGCGCGGCGATGGCGGCGGGCCTCCAGGTTGTGCCTGCAATCGTCAGGAACCTATCCGATCAGGATGCGCTCGAGGTAGCCCTTCTCGAGAACATTCAACGGGAAGACCTGCGTCCCATGGAGAAAGCGAGGGCCTACCGTCGGCTTCAGCAGGAATTCGGCATGACCCAGGACCAGATCGCCGCTCGTCTGCGGAAGAGCCAGGCCGCGATCGCGAATACCTTGCGACTCCTGCAGCTCCCTGAAGAGGTGCAGAAAAGTCTCGACGAAGGGCGGATCACGGAGGGGCACGCACGGGCGCTGCTGGCCTTGGCGGCTCCCCAGGCGGTGAAGGACGTGTGCCTAGAGGTCGAGCGGCGGAAACTCTCTGTCCGGCAGACCGAGCAACTCGTGCGCCGTTGGAATATTTCACGTGGAATCCGGCGACACCCCCGCGTGGTGGATCCCAATGTTGCCGCGGTCGAAGCCGAACTCTCCGCAGGTCTCCAGACAAAAGTGGCCATCCGACAGGGGAGGCGTCGCGGCCACGTCCTCATCGAGTTCTATTCCCCGGCCGATCTCGACAGGATCGTCTCGATACTGCTGGCTGTCACCAGAGGCGCGGATGTGCGGGAGCGAACGCCCGAAGACAGTTGACTAGTACTCATGGACCGAGCTCAGGCGTGGAACCTGGTGTGTGAGTGGATTAGCAACCCTAACCTCCGCAAGCACCTCTTGTCTGTGGAGGCGGCGATGCGGGCCTACGCACAGCGGTTCGGGGAGGACCCGGAGTTGTGGGGAGTCGTCGCCCTCTTGCACGACTTGGACTACGAGCGGTTTCCCTCCGCCGAGGCTGGCCATCCATTCCGTGGGGTGGAGGCTCTTGAAGCAATGGGGGTTTCCCCGGTGATTACGCGGGCCATCCTCTCCCATGCTGACTACTCAGGCGTAGCCAGGAGTTCGAGATTGGAGAAGGCGCTCTTTGCCTGCGACGAGCTTACGGGCTTCATCATAGCGGTGGCGCTGGTAAAGCCCGGACGCTCGCTCGCGGAGGTCGATGTCCGGTCCGTGCAGCGGAAGATGAAGGACAAGGCTTTCGCGAGGGCGGTCAGCCGCGACGACATTATCCGGGGCGCGGAGGAGCTGGGCGTACCGTTGGCGGAGCACATCGAGACTGTCCTGAGGGCGATGCAGCGGATCGCGGGCGACCTTGGCCTTGGCGGGGAGCTGCGACCTGGACACTGATAGCGTGGGGGAAACACGCGCAAGCCGCAGGGAGTTGTCGCGGCGCAGGATGTCGGTCCCTGGTTGTGGAAGACGGTAGTGAGTACCGCAGTGGTTCACAGAGGGTAGATGCCGGCCTTCAGCAGCGTCGACACGCTGGGCGTGCTTGTGGTGGCCGGGTATCTAATACTGTCGGCCGGTGTGGTCATCCTGGGCGTCTGCGTCGCACGTCTGTCGCGGGTGGTCCGCTCGGTTGGCGCCTCGCAGAGCGCAGCGGAGGGCGCGGCACTCCGCGGTAGTGTGCGCGCGATCTCCGGCCAGGTCAAGCGCCTTGAGTCCCAACTGTCGGAAGTCCAGAAGCTCCTCCAGTCCTGCGTCCGCCATGTAGGTGTCGTCCGGTACGATGCCTTCCGGGACATGGGCGGGCACATGAGCTTCAGCCTGGCATTACTTGACGACGATCGGAATGGGATTGTTCTCACTGTTCTTAACGGGCGGGACGGGAGCCGCGGGTACGCCAAGGCCGTCCAGCGCGGGAAGTCGAGTTCCCCGCTGTCGGAGGAGGAGCAGGAGGCCATGGCGCAGGCCCTCAATCTTGCATGCGCCGGGTAGTGGTACCGGAGCGACCCCGCAGAGGGGGCCGATGATCTTTCGAAACCGGGTGGAGGCAGGGCGGCAGCTCGGCAATGCCTTGCTGCCGTTCCGGGGAGAGCGTACCTACGTGCTCGCTATCCCCAGGGGTGGCGTGGTTGTTGGGGCTATTGTAGCGAAGATGCTGGACGCCCCTCTGGACGTTATCGTGCCACGCAAGCTGCGGTCTCCATACAATCCGGAGCTGGCGATCGGCGCCGTCGCGCATGACGGGACAGTCTATCTGGACGTAGGCCTGGGCGAGAGCCTTGGCGTCGATGATGCTTACCTGCAGGAAGAGGTGCAGTACCAGCGCCAAGAGATAGCCCGGAGGCTGACGATATACCGCGGGGGCGACGAATACCCTCCAATGCAGCAGTGGACAGCACTGGTCGTGGACGATGGAATCGCCACTGGGTCGACGATGATCGCTGCTCTGCGTGCTGTACGGCGGATGGCATACCGGCAGGTGGTCGCCGCCATTCCAGTGGCGCCGGCGGAGGGGCTGCAGCGGCTGCGCGCAGAGGCGGATCACGTGGTCTGCCTCCATGCGCCAGCGATCTTCTACGCGGTGGGCCAGTTCTACGAGGACTTCTCGCAGACCACTGACGAGGAGGTTGTAGCGCTACTTCGGGAAGCCCGGGAGCGGATGCGGCGGGCATCCGCGCCAGGACCCTCCGAAAGTGCATCGCGTTAAGGCATGCGGGCCCGGGTGGGTGCGGTTCCGGGCCCCGGGATCCTGTGACAGCAGCATTGGCACCCGCGGAGAGCCATAGCGTGACGAGAATCCATCCTGAGGGTCTCAAGCGTACACCACTGTATCCGGCCCACCTTCGGCTCGGAGCGCGGATGGTCCCATTTGCAGGATGGGAGATGCCTGTGCAGTACTCCGGGATAATTCAGGAGCACCGGGCAGTGCGTTCCCGCGTTGGGCTCTTTGACGTCTCCCACATGGGGGAGATCCTTGTGGAGGGTCCGGGCGCACTGCCGTTGCTGCAGCGGTTGGTCACCAACGATGTCGCGCAGCTTGCGGTAGGCCGCGGCCTTTACACGCCCATGTGCTATCCCCACGGGGGCATCGTGGATGACCTGACCGTTTTCCGGGTGGCCCCGATCCGTTACCTGCTGGTGGTGAACGCGGCGACAACGGCGAAGGATCTGGCGTGGCTTGAAGAACACCGGGGGGAGGTAACGGTGCGTGATATTTCGCGGGAAATGGCGCTGTTGGCGCTGCAGGGGCCGGCAGCGGCGCGGGTGCTGGGTGCGCTGACAACCGCACCGGTCGCAGAGATGCACCCGTTTGATGTCCTTCCTCAAGCCGAAGTAGCGGGGCGACGGGTCTTTCTCTCTCGCACAGGGTACACCGGCGAGGACGGCTTCGAGATCGGCCCTGCCTGGGATGATGCGTCCCACGTTTGGCACGCGTTGCTCGATGCAGGCGGCGTCGCCGGCTTGGTGCCTGTTGGCTTGGGTGCGCGCGATACCTTGCGGCTTGAAGCCGGATACATGCTGTATGGCAGCGACATCGACGAGACCACCTCGCCGCTGGAGGCCCCGCTGGGGTGGACGGTGAAGTGGGATAAGGGGGACTTCATTGGTCGGGAGGCGCTCATCTCCCAGCGGGAGAGAGGACCCGAGCGCAGGCTGGTGGGCCTGACGGTCGAGGGCCGGGCGGTGGCGCGGCCGGGGTGTGTGATCCTTCACGATGGGCAGCCGGTGGGCAGGGTGACGAGCGGGACATTCAGTCCGACGCTGCGGGTGAGCATTGCTCTGGGATACATCCTACGGCCCCTGGCGGCTCGGGGAACGGTAGTGTCGGTGGAGATCCGCGGGCGCAGGGTGCCGGCGCGCGTGACGCGGCTACCGTTCTACCGGGCTGGATAGGGGTGCAGTGGGGCAAGGGATATTCCGGCTGCGGCCTGCGAGGTAGGGGGAGGCGGATGTACCCTGAACAGCTGCGCTATACACGTGAGCACGAATGGGCGAAAATTGAGGACGGGAAGGTCCGCGTGGGTATCACCCAGTTTGCTGCGGAGAGGTTGAGCGACGTGGTCTTCGTTGAGCTGCCGAAGCCAGGTACGGTGCTCAGGCAGTTCCAGCCCTTTGGCGTGATCGAATCGGTGAAGGCCGTGTCCGATCTGTACGC
Source organism: Armatimonadota bacterium (assembly GCA_031459715.1). Lineage (NCBI taxonomy): Bacteria > Bacillati > Candidatus Sysuimicrobiota > Candidatus Sysuimicrobiia > Candidatus Sysuimicrobiales > Candidatus Humicultoraceae > Candidatus Humicultor > Candidatus Humicultor tengchongensis. The sequence continues at coordinate 28,398 of JAVKIA010000011.1, forward strand.
GCCGGTTTCCGGTACCGTTGTCGAGGTGAACGCGGCCCTGGCAGACCGGCCGGAGCTGGTGAATCAGGACCCGTACGGGGAGGGCTGGATGTTGATCGTAGAGCCGGCCGACCTCACTGAGCTAGATCGGCTGTTGACCGCGCACGACTACCGGCAACTGATCGGCGACGGCCGGGATAGCTAGCGGAAGTACAGGATTACAGGAGTCCTTTAGTGGAGCGACCAGCGCCGAGGGAGTGGATTCCTCACCGGTACATTCCTCTCACCCCCGGGGATCGTGCGCACATGCTGCAGGCTATCGGCGTTGAGGGTGTGGATGACCTCTTCCGCGATATCCCACAGAGCGTCCGGCTCCTCCGTGACCTGAACCTGCCGCCGGCTCCCAGCGACGCCGAGTTGCTGCGGGAGCTGCGTACCATGAGCCAGGGCAATGCCGACGCCGACCGGTACCCTTGCTTTCTGGGTGCCGGAGCCTACGATCACTTCATTCCCAGCGTGGTCTGGCACCTGGCGGGGCGGGCGGAATTCTACACCGCCTATACGCCTTATCAGGCGGAGATGATGCAGGGGGAGCTTCAGGCGACCTACGAGTACCAGAGCATGCTCTGCGCGCTGACTGGCATGGAGGTGGCCAACGCCTCCATGTATGACGGGGCGAGCGCCACGGCCGAGGCGACGGTTATGGCCCGGGACCTGACGCGGCGGGACCAAGTCCTGGTCTCCGCGGCCGTACACCCGGAGTATCGTCAGGTCATCCGGACTTACACACGGCATCTCGGCATGCGGGTTGTGGACCTCCCTTACCGGCATGGGATAACTCCCCTGGATGCCGTGAGCGATGCGCTCTCAGGCCAGACGGCGGCGCTGGTCGTCCAGCATCCCAACTTCTTCGGTGCGTTGGAGCACGTCCAGGACCTGGCCCAAGTGGCACACGGGGCGGGGGCTCTGCTCATCGTGTCGGTAGCTGACCCGGTTGCCTACGGGCTGCTCAAGCCCCCGGGTGCGCAGGGCGCTGATATTGTGGCCGGGGAGGGGCAACCGCTGGGTAACCCGCTGAATTTCGGCGGGCCGTACCTCGGGATGCTCGCTACGCGCCAGGCCTTTGTCCGGCGCATGCCCGGGCGGTTGGTTGGGCAGACTGTCGACACGCAGGGGCGGCGCGGATTCGTGCTTACGCTGCAGACCCGTGAACAGCACATCCGCCGCGAGCGGGCCACCAGCAACATCTGCACCAACGAGGCGCTCAACGCCCTGGCCGCGGCGATCTACATGGCGGCCCTCGGCAAGACGGGCATGCGTCAGGTGGCCGAGGTCTGCGTGCGCAAGGCTGACTACGCGCGCAGGTGCATCAGCCGGATCCCCGGATTCGACGTGGCCTTCCCTGTTCCCACCTTTCACGAGTTCGTCGTCCGTTGCCCGCTGCCGCCGGAGGAGATCAATCACCGGCTGCTGGCCAAGGGGATCCTCGGGGGGCTTCCCCTCCGCCGCTTCTACCCGGAGCTTGGCGACAGCTGGCTGGTCTGCGTGACCGAGAGCCGGACCCGTGAAGACATCGACCGTCTGGCGGCCGTCCTGGAGGAGATGGTCTAGTGGCTAAGGGTGATTTTCCCTTGCTCGTAGAGCGGGGAGCGCCGGGGCGGGTGGGCGCGGCAATTCCGCGGAGTGACGTCCCGGAGGTGCCGCTGGAAGAGGTCCTTCCCCCGGAGCAGCTGCGTGCTGCGGGCCCTCCTCTGCCTGAGGTGAGCGAGCCGGATCTGGTACGCCACTACACCCAACTCTCCCGGCGCAACTACGCCGTGGACGTCGGCTTCTACCCGCTGGGCTCCTGCACGATGAAGTACAACCCGAAAGTAAATGAGGACGCGGCCCGCCTTCCCGGATTTGCCCGGCTGCACCCCTATGTGCCAGATGAGCTCGCCCAGGGCGCGCTGCGGCTGCTCAGCGAGCTGGAGGAGATGCTGGTGGAAATCTGCGGCATGGATGCGGTGACGTTTCAGCCTGCCGCAGGTGCGCATGGGGAGCTCACCGCCTTGTTGATGGTCCGCGCCCACTTCGCCGACCGGGGCGAGTCGCGCACGCGGGTAATCGTGCCGGACTCCGCCCACGGGACCAACCCCGCCTCGGCCGCCATGTGCGGCTATGAGGTCGTGCAGGTGAGAAGTGATGCCCGCGGCAACATGGATGTGGAGGAGCTCCGGCAGGTGGCAGATGAGCGGGTCGCGGCTCTGATGCTGACCAACCCCAACACCCTGGGTCTGTTTGAGGAGCACATCACCGAGGTTGAGGAGATCATCCACGGCTGTGGAGCGCAGATGTATCTGGATGGGGCCAACTTCAATGCGGTCCTGGGTATCTCCCGCCCCGGCGACCAGGGTTTTGATGTCATGCACCTGAACCTGCACAAGACCTTCAGCACGCCGCACGGCGGTGGCGGCCCTGGGGCTGGACCGGTGGCGGTGAAGGCCCACCTGGCGCCCTACCTGCCGGTGCCAGTGGTAGTTCGGGAGGGAGACCGCTTCCGCCTGGATTACGACCGTCCCCGGTCCATCGGTAAGGTCCGCAGCTTCTACGGCAACTTCGGCGTGCTGGTCCGCGCATACACCTACATTCGCACCTTTGGACCCCTCTTGCGCCAGATCGCCGAGGCTGCCGTGCTCAATGCCAACTACCTGCTTTCACTGCTGCGGCCCGCCTTTGACATCCCCTACGACCGGCCCTGCATGCATGAATTCGTTCTGGCGGGGACCCGCCAGAGGCGGGAGTTTGGCGTGACCACCAGGGACATCGCCAAGCGGTTGATGGACTACGGCTACCACGCCCCCACCATCTACTTCCCCCTGATCGTGGACGAGGCAATGATGATCGAGCCCACCGAGACGGAGAGCCGGGAAACCATTGAAGCCTTTGCCCGCGCCCTGCTGGCGATCGCGGAGGAGTGCCGCACCGCCCCCGAGGTGGTTCGGTCGGCCCCGCACACCACGGTGGTCTCCCGGCTGGACGAAGTGAGGGCCGCTCGCAGGCCCGATCTGCACTGGCCTCTAGAGGGCGCAGAGGCTGCGCCTTTCTGAGAGAACCTGCGAAAGCACGAGATCACCCGCGTCCCGTCCCCTCCAGCCTCGGGTATCGTACATATGTTCGCCCATTCTGAGCTTGCAAGCCGAACTTATGTTCGCTATAAAGAGCGCGATGAAGGAACGCATGGCCCGGCCACTCACCCCCCGGCAACGGCAGATCCTGGAGTGCCTGGCGGTCGCCATCCGCCGCTTCGGGATCGTCCCCTCGGTGCGTGAGATCGGGCAGGCCGTTGGGCTGCGTTCGCCGTCTACGGTGCACCAGCATCTGGATGCGCTGGAGCGCAAGGGCTACATCAAGCGTCACGGCGAACGTATGCGCGTGCTGCAGATCACTGAGCGCAGCGTCCTGCCGGACGGCGAGGAGGTCGTGTCGCTCCCTCTGGTCGGCAGGGTTTCGGCCGGCCTGCCCATCCTCGCCGAGGAACACGTCGAGGACATGATCCCCGTGCCCCGGCGCATGGTGGGCTGGCAGGACGAGTGCTTCCTTCTCACGGTGCGCGGCGACAGCATGGTCGGTGCGGGCATCATGCACGGGGATCTGGTGGTGGTGCGTTGCCAGCCTGCAGCGGAGCCCGGCGACATTGTGGTCGCCCTCTACGGGGAGGAGGCCACAGTCAAGCGTCTGCGCCTGGATAACGGCAGACCCGTGCTGGCACCGGAGAACCCGGCCTTCCCGGTCCTCCGTGGCGAGTTCGAGGTCATCGGCAAGGTCGTGGGGCTCTTGCGCAGCTACAGGCAGGTGCATGGATGATCGCACCCTGGCCTTCTGCCCCGCACTTGATCCTGCCGCCTCCACGACGGGGAGTCGTCCGGCGGTCGTCGCGCCCGCGGTGCGCAGAGGAGTGGAGGAAAACGGCCTCTCTCGCCTGGGCGCTCTTTGTGGATGACCGTAGGGCTATCAGCCTCAAATGGGGCCTGTTGCTCCTCCTGCTGGTTGCCGGGGCGCTGGCAGAGATGCCGTTCTAAGCTCCCTGCCGGCGGTGTCCGGTCCCCCCTATGTCCCCAAGGGGCGCTGCGGGGCGGAGCTGTGCCCGTCTCTCTCCGCTGCCCGCATCGGGCCCCCCAGGAGGCCCGGGGGCGGCCGGCGAAACCTGCGGCCGTGGACGAGGCGCAGGCACGTCTCCACCTGGAGCGCGGCGAGGAGCTCCTGCAGCGAGGGGAGTGGAAGGCTGCAGAGCAGGCCCTCCGGGAGGCTGTCGCCCTGCACCCGGCATCCGCCCTCGCCTGGAGCAAGCTGGGCGTGGCGCTGGCCAGGCAGGGACGGTACGCGGAGGCAGAGGAGGTCCTGCTGCGCGCCGTCCAGCTCGATCCCCGCTGTGCTCCGGCCCACAACAACCTGGGTAACGTCTACCGCGAACAGGGACGGCGCGAGGATGCGCTGCGCGCCTACCGCCAGGCGATCGCAGCGGATCCAGACTACTGGGTGGCGCACCAGAATCTGGGTGCGCTGTACAAGGAGATGGGTCGGCTGGGTGAGGCCGTGGCTGAATTCCGCACAGCCACGCGCCTGTCCGTGCGCGGGCCCCGTGGCCAGCGGCGCGGCTGCCTGGGGCCCTTCATCCTGGGTGTAGGAGGCGTACTGGTCGTAGCGCTGCTGGGCGCGTCCTGGCTGGCGCGGCATATGCCCTGAGCCGGCTGCAGGAGCGCCTCGAGGGTGGGCGCGTCCGAACTCGAGGGTGGGCGCGCCCGAAATAGGGTGGCTGCTGCCGGCGTTAGGGAGTATAGTGTGGGGAGATTCCAGAGACGGCAAGGAGGATCGCGTTCGAATGTCTCAGCCTGTGCATGTGACGGAGCAGTCCTTCGAGCGAGAGGTCTTGCAGGCGGAGATTCCGGTGCTGGTGGATTTCTGGGCGGAGTGGTGCGCCCCATGTCGGATGATTGCGCCCATCGTTGAGGAGCTGGCCCGGGAGTACGAAGGGCGGCTGAAGGTGGCCAAGGTGGACGTCGACGACAATCAGACTCTGGCCATGAAGTTCAACATCATGAGCATTCCCACGCTGGGAATCTTCAAGCGGGGGCAGCTGGTGGAGAGAATCGTGGGCTATATGCCCAGGGCTGAGCTGAAGCGGCGCGTGGACGCTGCCCTGGGCGCCAGCGTGCGTTAGCAGCCGGCCTCAGGGGCGGGGGGAGTCTTCGCCTTTTCCCCCGTCCCTGTGCGGGCCTCGGCCCTCCCCCGGGTCTCCTCCCCCCGCAGCCAGCGCTCCGCTTCGATGGCGGCCATGCAGCCGAAGGCCGCAGCGGTGAGGGCCTGGCGGTAGGTGTGGTCGTGCACCTCGCCGGCGACGAAGACTCCCTCCACACTGGACATCATCCCGCGGGTGCGCAGCAGGTACCCCTGCTCATCCATGGCCAGCTGCCCTTTGAAGATCTCCGTGTTCGGCCTGTGCCCGATGGCAATGAAGACGCCGTCGGTGCGGCGCTCGCTGAGCTCCCCGGTGATGCGGTTGCGCAGGCGCACCGCCGTCACCCTGTCGTTGCCCAGGATATCGGCGACCTCAGTGTTCCAGATAAAGGCGATCTTGGGGTGATGGAAGGCCCGGTCCTGCATGATCTTGCTGGCCCGCAGCTGGTCCCGCCGGTGGACCACCGTCACCGAGCGGGCCAGGTTGGCCAGGTAGAGCGCCTCCTCCATGGCACTGTCGCCGCCGCCCACCACCATGACGTCCTGCTTGCGGAAGAAGAACCCGTCGCAGGTGGCGCACGTGGAGACCCCCCGGCCGAGGAAGCGCTCCTCCGCCGGGAGGCCCAGCATTTTCGGCCGGGCCCCGGTGGCCACGATGAGCGCGCGGGCGCGCACTTCCTGGCCGCTCTGAGTGCGGATGCGGAAGGGACGGCGGGAGAGGTCCACCTCCACGGCGTCTTCACTGATGAACTCTGCGCCCACGCGGTGCGCCTGTGCACGCATGGCCTGCATCAGGTCGGGGCCCATGATCCCTTCGGGGAAGCCGGGGAAGTTCTCCACCAGGGTGGTCAACATAAGCTGCCCCCCTGCCTCCGCGCCCTCGATGACCAGCGGCGCCAGGTTCGCCCGGGCGGCGTAGATGGCCGCGGTCAAACCGGCGCAGGCCCCGCCCAGGATGACCAGATGGCGCTCTCCGGAGGCCTCCGCGGGCCCAAGCTGTTCGCGTGCACGGCTCATGGATCTCTTCATCCCCTCCTGCTCAATCCAACTGCCTAGCGTACCCCACTCTCCACCCTGAGGCAACGGAGGGCAAGGCCCTCGCAGCTATATTACAATATCGTTGTCAGCTCTCTTGACAATAATGATGTCAGGTACTTATACTTCCAGGGCGGAGGCGTCGCCAAGGGACGCCCCCGGGGATTGTGGCGTGAGGGACCGGGGGGATCGACCGCTCTACGTCATCAGCATCGCAGCGGACCTGGCGGGGGTGCACCCCCGGACGCTGCGCATCTACGAGGAGAAGGGGCTGCTCTCCCCGGTGCGGCGGAACCGCATCCGCCTCTATGCCGACCGGGACATCGAGCGGGTGCGGCTGATCCGCTACCTGACCCAGGAGCTGGGGGTGAACCTGGCGGGGGTCAAGCTGCTGCTGGAAGTCTATGAGCAGCGCGAGGAAGGTCGCAGCGGCGACGCGCGCTGGAGCATCATGCGAAGATCGGTCCGGCTGCGGCATGGCGATGAGGACCTGGAACGGAAAGGAGGCAGGTAGCGATGAGCATCAGGCGGTGGGATCCATTTGACGAACTGGCGTCTCTGCGCGAGTCCATGGAACGGCTCTTCGACGAGTTCTTCACCCGGCGACCAGGTCGGGCCCTGGCGCCTACCGTGTGGGAGCCGGCGGTGGAGCTCTTTGAGACCGAGGACGACGTAGTTTTCCGGGCAGAAATGCCGGGCATCGACCCCAAGAGCGTGGACGTCACGGTTTCGGAGGACACGCTGGCGGTGAAGGGCGAGGCCCGCGCGGAGCATGAGCAGAAGGGGCGCAGTTACTACCGGAGGGAGCTGCGCTACGGCGCCTTCGAGCGCACCGTGACCCTGCCCGTCTCGGTGCAGTCGGACCAGGCCAAAGCCACCTTCAAGAACGGCATCCTGGAGATCCGCATGCCCAAGGCGGAGCGGGCAAAGGCCAAGACCATCAAGGTGGAGGTTGAGTAGTCGTGGGACGGGTCGTGGGTATTGACCTGGGAACCACCAACTCCGTCATCGCCACCATGGTGGGCGGTGAGGTGCAGGTGATCCCCAACGCGGAGGGCAGCCGTCTCACGCCCTCCGTGGTCGGCTTCACCAAGACGGGGGAGCGGCTGGTCGGGCAGATGGCCAAGCGCCAGGCCGTGCTCAACCCGGAGAACACCATCTACTCCATCAAACGCTTCATGGGCCGGCGCTTCAGCGAGGTGGAGACCGAGCGGCGCATGGTGCCCTACAAGGTGGAGGAGGGTAGCAACGGGATGGCCGTGGCCCGAATCCCCGCGGCCGGCAAGACCTTTACCCCCGAGGAGATCTCCGCCATGATCCTGCAGAAGCTGAAGACGGACGCGGAGGCCTACCTGGGGGAGAAGATCACCGAGGCGGTGATCACGGTTCCGGCCTATTTCAACGACGCGCAGCGCACCGCCACCAAGAACGCCGGGGAGATCGCCGGCCTCAAGGTGCTGCGCATCATCAACGAGCCCACCGCCTCGGCCCTGGCCTATGGCCTGGATAAGAAGGGCGCAGAGACCGTGCTGGTCTTTGACCTGGGCGGGGGCACTTTCGACGTGACCATCCTGGAGATCGGCGAGGGCGTCTTCGAGGTGAAGGCCACCAGCGGCGACACGCACCTGGGCGGCGACGACTGGGACGAGCGCATCGTCAACTGGCTGGCCGATGAGTTCCGCAAGGAGCAGGGGATCGACCTGCGCAAGGACCGCCAGGCGCTGCAGCGGCTGCGCGAGGCGGCGGAGCGGGCCAAGGTGGAGCTCTCCACCGTGGTGCAGACCACCATCAACCTGCCCTTTATCACCGCCGACGCCACCGGCCCCAAGCACCTGGACTACGTGCTCACCCGGGCCAAGCTCGAGGAGCTGACCGCCGACCTGGTGGAGCGGTGCATCGGGCCGCTGAAGCAGGCCCTCAGCGACGCCAAGATGACCGAGCGAGACCTGGACGAGGTCATCCTGGTGGGCGGCGCCACCCGTATGCCCATGATCCAGGAACTGGTACGGCGGCTCACCGGGAAGGAGCCCAACAAGGAGGTCCACCCCGACGAGGTGGTGGCCGTGGGGGCGGCGATCCAGGCGGGCGTGCTGGCCGGGCAGGTGCGCGATGTGGTCCTGCTGGACGTCACCCCGCTGTCGCTGGGCGTGGAGACCCTGGGCGGCGTGATGACCGTCCTGGTGCCGCGCAACACCACCATCCCCACCCGCAAGAGCGAGGTCTTCACCACGGCGCAGGACGGTCAGACGCAGGTGGAGGTGCACGTCCTGCAGGGGGAGCGGCCCATGGCCCGTGACAACCGAACCCTGGGGCGCTTCATCCTGGACGGCATCCCCCCGGCGCCCCGCGGCGTGCCGCAGATCGAGGTGACCTTCGACATCGACGCCAACGGCATCCTCAACGTGGCGGCGCGGGACCGCGCCACCGGTCGGGAGCAGTCCATCAAGATCACCGGGACCTCCACCCTGGCCAAGGACGAGGTGGAGAGGATGGTCAAGGAGGCGGAGCGCTTTGCCGAGGAGGACCGACGCAAGCGCGAGGCCGCCGAGATCCGGAACCGCGGCGACAGCGTGGCCTACCAGACGGAGCGGATGCTCAAGGAGGTGGGGCAGAAGGTCTCCGCCGACGAGCGGCAGCGCGTGGAGGCGGCGCTGAAGGAGCTGCGGGAGGCTCTGGGCACTGAGGACACTGAGCGCATCCGCCGGGCGACCGACGCGCTGCAGCAGGCCTCCTACAAGCTGGCCGAGGAGATGTACAAGGCCACAGCCGGCACTCCGGCCGGCTCGGGGAGCTCTCCCGGCGCCGGCGGCGAGACCAAGCCCGGCGACGACGTCATCGACGCCGAGTACCGGCGGACGGATAGCTAGCCGCCGGCCGTTGAGGTAAAGAGATGACCGAGCGCAAAGCCAGGCCCGTCAACGGCGAGGCGGAGGAGCCGCTGGCCGTGGGTACGCCTGAGGTCCCCCAGGCGCCGGCCGGGGAAGCAGGCCAGGCGGCGCCAGCCGGCGGGGAGGAAGTGGCAGGGACCGCCGTCCCCACCGTGGAGGAGCTGACGGCGGAGCTGGCGCGGTATAAGGCGGAGGCGGAGCAGCACTGGCAGCAGTTTCTTCACGCCGCCGCCGACCTGGAGAACTACAAGAAGCAGGCGGCCCGGGCGCGGGAGGAAGCGGTGGAGCGGACCCGCCGCGCCATGCTGGCCGTGATCCTCTCGGTGGTGGACAACATCGAGCGGGCGCTGGAGTACAGCGGGCAGAGCGACGCTGCGGCTTCCATCGTTGAGGGGATCCGGATGACGCACCGCCAGGTGCTCGAGCTGCTGGCGAACATGGGGGTGCGGCCGTTCGAGACGGTGGGGAAGCCGTTCGACGCCCGCTACCACGACGCGGTGGAAGTGGTGTCCGCCTCCGCCGAGCACCCCAGCGGGACGGTGGTGGCGGAGGTGCAGCGCGGCTACCTCATCGGCGACGAGGTCTTGCGGCCCGCTCGCGTGCGGGTGGCGCGGGAGGGGTAACCGGAGCCGCCGGGGCTGGTGGGGATGGAGTTCAAGGACTACTACCGGATCCTGGGCGTGGAGCCCACGGCGGACGCCAAGACTATCAGCCGGGCCTACAAGCGCCTCGCCCGCCAGTACCACCCCGACGTGAACAAGGCAGCCGGAGCGGAGGAGCGGTTTAAGGAGATCAACGAGGCCTACCAGGTGCTGGGCGACGCGCAGAAGCGAGCGCGTTACGACCAGATCTACGAGGCCTACCGCCGCGGCGGAGTGCACTGGCAGGAGCTCTTTCGTGGCGTCCCCGGCGGGTGGGCGCAGGCGCCCGGGGGATTCACCGTCACCATCGAGGAAGGAAACCTGGAGGATTTGCTCGGGTTCAGCGACTTCTTCCGCCAGTTCTTCGGTGGAGGCGCGGTCTCCGCCGCGCGAGGGCGGGGCAGCCGGGGCGGTCCAGTCGGCGTGGAGGAGTTGCTGCGGCAGGCGGCCGGCAGCTCCAGGACCGAGCCGGCGGCTGAAGCGTCGCTGGAGATCTCCCTGGAAGAGGCCTTCCGCGGCGCGCAGAAATCGGTAACGCTGCGGCTGGACGGGAGGTCCCGGCGGCTTGACGTCACCATTCCCAGAGGCATCCGCAGCGGGCAGAAGATCCGCCTGCCGGGCGCCCTGGACGGCAGCGACGTCTACCTCACGGTGACCGTGCGCCCGCACGCGCTATTTGTGCGGCAGGGAGATGACGTGCAGGTGGAGGTGCCGGTGGCGCTGACCGAGGCGCTGCTCGGTGCGGAGATAGAGGTGCCCACGCTGGAAGGGAAGGTCTCCATGAAGATCCCAGCGGAGACGCAGAACGGGCAAACCTTCCGCCTGCGCGGCCTGGGCATGCCCCGGCCGGGGGGAGGTCGGGGCGACCAATTGGTCCGGGTGAAAGTGGTCCTGCCCGTTCGCCTGAGCGAGCAGGAGCGGCGGGTCTTCGAGGAGATGCGACAGCGCCGCCGGGAGAATCCCCGGGAGTCCCTGGGGCTGAAGTAGCCTGGCGGGGCGAAGGAGCTGGACGGCCATGGCCATGCGTTTTGACCGGTTGACGGAGAAGGCGCAGGAGGCGCTGCTGGCGGCGCAGGAGCAGGCGCGGGCCCGGGGGCACCAGCAGGTGGATGTGGAGCACGTGCTCCTGGCGCTGCTGGACCAGCCCGAGGGCGTCGTCCCTCGCGTGATCGCCCGCCTGGGGACGGATCCTCGCATCCTGCGCACCCGGCTGGACGCGGAGCTGGAGCGGCGGCCCCGGGTCGTCGGCGCACCGGCCGGGGAAGGGCTGTTCATCACCCCTCGGCTGCAGCGGGTCCTGCACGGCGCGCAGGAGGAGGCCCAGAGGCTCAGCGATGAGTACGTGAGCACCGAGCATCTCCTCCTAGCGGCGGTGCGGGAGGAGGGCGACGCTGCGGCCCGCACCCTGCGCGAGGCGGGGGTTACCTCTGAGGGGATCTACCGCGTGCTGCAGGAGGTGCGGGGGCACCAGCGGGTCACCGACCCCAACCCCGAGTCCAAGTACCAGGTGCTGGAGCGGTACGGGCGGGAGCTGACCGCGCTGGCGGCCCAGGGCAAGCTGGACCCGGTGATCGGGCGGGACGACGAGATCCGCCGCGTCATCCAGGTGCTCTCCCGGCGGACGAAGAACAACCCTGTCCTCATCGGCGACCCCGGGGTGGGCAAGACAGCCATCGTCGAGGGGCTGGCGCAGCGCATCGTGCGCAAGGACGTCCCCGAGGGGCTGAAGGACAAACGCATCTTCCAGCTGGACATGGGCGCGCTGCTGGCGGGGACCAAGTACCGGGGGGAGTTCGAGGATCGGCTGAAGGCGGTGCTCAAGGAGATCGCCGAGTCCCAGGGGGGCATCATCCTCTTCATTGACGAGCTGCACACCGTGGTGGGGGCCGGCGCCGCCGAGGGGGCCATCGACGCGGCCAACATGCTCAAACCCATGCTGGCCCGGGGGGAGCTGCACACCATCGGGGCCACCACCCTGGACGAGTACCGCAAGCACGTGGAGAAGGACGCCGCTCTGGAACGGCGTTTCCAGCCCGTGTTCGTGGACGAGCCCTCGGTGGAGGACACCATCTCCATCCTCCGCGGCCTGAAGGAGCGCTACGAAGTGCACCACGGGGTGCGCATCACCGACGCGGCGGTCATCGCCGCAGCCACCCTCTCGCACCGCTACATCACCGAGCGCTTCCTACCCGACAAGGCCATCGACCTCATTGACGAGGCGGCGGCACGCCTACGCACGGAGATCGACAGCAAGCCGGCGGAGCTGGACGAGGTAGACCGGCGGATCATGCAGCTGGAGATCGAGCGCGAGGCCTTGCGCCGCGAGTCCGATGCCAGCAGCCGGGAGCGTCTGGAGCGCCTGGAGGAGGAGCTGGCGGAGCTGCGCCGCCAGTCCGAGGAGCTGCGCGCGCAGTGGGAGGAGGAGAAGCGGGCGATTCAGGCCATCCGGGAGACCAAGCAGCGGATCGAGGAGGCCCGCCGGCAGATCGAGGATGCCGAGCGCAAGGCCGATCTGGAAGCGGCGGCGCGGCTGCGCTACGGGACCGTGCCCGACCTGCAGAAGCAGCTGGCCGCTCAGGAGGCCAAGCTGCGGGAGATCCAGCAGGGACGGCGGCTTCTCAAAGAGGAGGTGGAGCCGGAGGACATCGCCGAGGTCGTCTCCCGCTGGACGGGGATCCCGGTGACCCGGCTGATGGAAGGTGAGATGGCCAAGCTGCTCCACCTGGAGGAGCGGCTGCACCAGCGCATCATCGGCCAGGATGAGGCGGTGCAGGCGGTTGCCGACGCCATCCGCCGGGCCCGCGCCGGCCTCAAGGACCCGCGCCGGCCCATCGGCTCCTTCCTCTTCCTGGGCCCCACCGGGGTGGGCAAGACGGAGCTGGCGCGTGCGCTGGCCGCCCTGCTCTTCGACGACGAGGAGGCCATGGTCCGCTTGGACATGTCGGAGTACCAGGAGCGGCACACCGTCAGCCGGCTGATCGGCGCTCCCCCGGGCTACGTGGGCTACGAGGAGGGCGGACAGCTCACCGAGGCGGTGCGCCGCCGCCCCTACCGCGTGGTCCTCTTCGACGAGGTGGAAAAGGCGCATACCGACGTTTTCAACGTCCTCCTGCAAATTATGGAGGACGGACGCCTGACCGACGGCCACGGCCGCACCGTGGACTTTAAGAACACCGTGGTCATCATGACCAGCAACATCGGCGGCCGCTACCTGCAGCGGCTGGAGCCCGGGCAGGAGGCGCAGTTCCAGATGGCTCGCATCCAGGTGCTGGACGACGTGCGCAAGGCCTTCCGCCCGGAGTTCCTCAACCGCATCGACGAGATCATCGTCTTCCGCCCCCTGGGCCTGGAGGAGCTGCGGCAGATCGTGGACCTGCAGCTGGGCGACCTGCGGCGGCGGCTGGCCGCGGAGAAGATCGGCCTGGAGGTGACCGCCGCGGCCCGGGACTACCTGGCGCGCGAGGGCTACAACCCCGACTTCGGCGCCCGCCCGCTGCGCCGGCTGATCCAGCGGGCGGTGGAGAATGCCCTGGCCAGGCGCATCCTGGCCGGCGAGCTGCGCGAAGGGGACCTGGCCGTGGTAGACTTCCAGCGAGGCGAGCTGATCATCGAACGGCGCACGCCGGTGGGCGCCGAGGCGTAACGCAGGCTAGGATCCCCGAGGCCTCCTGCCGAGTTCCTGACGCGCACCCCCGCGGGTGGAGGAGGCGCATTGTGCTGGAAGTGATCGTCTTCACAAGCGGCGGTGTGCTCCTGGCGCTGGAGATCGTGGCCAGCCGGGTCCTGGCTCCGTTCTTCGGGAACTCCGTGTACGTCTGGGGCAGCCTGATCGGTGTCTTCCTGGCGGGGCTCAGCCTGGGCTACCTGGTGGGCGGCCGGGTGGCCGACTACCGGCCGTCGCCCGCCCTTTTCAGCGCCCTGGTCTTCCTGGCCGGCGCGCTGACCTTTCCTATTCCCCTTCTCTCCCGCCAGGTGATGCAGGCGCTGGTGCTGGCGGATGCGGGTCCGCGGGCCGGCCCGCTGGCAGCGGCGACCATCCTCTTCTTCCTGCCCACCGTGGTAATGGGGATGGTCTCCCCCTTCGCCGTCCGCCTGCGGGCGCGCACTGTGAGTACGGTGGGCAACGTGGCTGGTGTGCTGTACGCCCTCTCCACACTGGGTTCCATCAGCGGCGCGCTGGTCGCCGCCTTCGTCCTCCTCAATGCCTTCGGCGTGCGCAGCATCATCCACGGTCTGGGGGTGGCTATGATGGTCCTGGCCGCCGCCGGGCTCCTGGTGGCGCGGCGCCGTCCGGCGGCGGCCGCGGCCGGGCTGGCGGTGGTGCTGGCCACGGCGGGCGCGGCGGCCGCGTGGGCCGACCCGGGGGCACCGGTGGTTTTCGAGCGCGACACCGTCTACCACAGAATCAGCGTCTCCGACGAAGGGGGCGTCCGTTACCTGCGGCTGGACAACTACTGGCAGAGTGCCCTCGACCTGGAGAATCCGGAGCGGGAGGTCTTCCAGTACAGCACCTACATGCACCTGCCCGTGGCCCTCATGCCGCGGGCCCTGGAGCATGGCCGGGTGCGCGTGGCCATGATCGGGCTGGGCGGCGGAACGGTTCCGCGCCGCTACCTGCGCGAGTACCCCTGGGTGGAGGTGGACGTGGCGGAGCTGGATCCCGCTGTGGTGGAGACAGCGCGACGCTGGTTTGGGCTGCCGGCCAGCCGCCGGCTGCGGGTGGTGGCGGAGGACGGCCGGATCTTCCTGCTGCGCTCCCCGCAGCGCTTCCACATCATCCTGCTGGATGCCTACCTGATCGACACCATCCCCTTCCACCTGGCGACGCGCGAGTTCTTCGAGCTGGCCGCGACGCGGCTGGCGCCCGGCGGTGTCGTAGCCAGCAACGTGATCGGGGCGCTGGAGGGCGGGAGCAGTCGGCTCTTCCGGGCGATCTACAAGACCTTTCGCGCTGTCTTCCCCACCGTGTACGTCTTTCCGGTGGGGTACGGCGGCCTTGGCAGCCCGGAGCTCCTGCGCAACATCATTATCGTCGGGACCGCGGAACCGCCGCTGTCCCCGCAGCAGGTCCTGGGGCGGGCCAGGGTGGTGTCTGCGCACGTGGAAGGACTGGCGGAGGCGGCGGCGGCCCTCTACACGGCTCCGATCCGCACCGACGACGTGCCGCTGCTCACCGACGACTTCGCGCCGGTGGACGCTCTGGTCTCGGGGCGGTAGCCTGGCGCACCCGTCGGCCTCCAGATGCTGGGGGTTATGGAGCATCGGCCCTGTGGCAGCCGGGGATGGACGGTGGCAATCGTCAAGTTGAACGTCGGGGATGTGGTGCGCACGCGCAAGGCGCACCCCTGCGGCAGCGATCAGTGGGAGATCGTCCGCCTGGGGGCGGATGTGCGCATCCGCTGCATGGGCTGCGGTCGCAGTGTCCTCATGCCCCGGGTGAAGCTGGAACGGCGCATCCGCCAGTTCGTGCGCCGCGCCGCCTCCATAGACTCCTCATCCGGTCCCCGGGGTGATCTCACCGGCCCCTGAATCTGTGGCGCTGCGGGTCGGGATCGTCGGTTTGCCCAACGCCGGCAAGTCCACGCTGCTGAACGCGCTGGCCAGAGCGGGCGCGCCTGTGGCCGCCTATCCTTTCACCACTATCGACCCCAACCGGGGGATGGTAGCGGTGCCCGACGAGCGCCTGGGTGCCATCGCCAGCGTCACCCACCCCCAGCGCGTCGTCCCGGCCGCGGTGGAGTTCGTGGACATCGCCGGGCTGGTTCGCGGCGCCCACCGGGGCGAGGGCCTGGGCAACCAGTTCCTGGCGCACATCCGCGAGGTGGACGCCCTGGTGCACGTGGTCCGTGTCTTCGAAGCGGCGGATGTGCCGCACGTGGAGGGCGCGCTGGATCCCCTGCGCGATGCCGAGATCGTGGAGACCGAACTGGCCCTGGCCGACCTGTCCACGGTGGAACGGGTCCGGGAAAAGGTTGCCCCACGGGCCCGCAGTGGGGCAAGGGGGGCGCAGCAGGAGCTGGCCCTGACCGACCGTCTGCGGGAGGCACTGCAGCGGGGCATCCCCGTGCGGCGGCTGCACCTGCACCCCGTGGAGGCGGAGCAGGTGAGTCGGTGGCACCTGCTCACCTGTCGCCCGGTCATCTATGTGGCCAACATCTCCGAGGGGGTCGCGCCGCAGGACCCGCGGGTCCAGGGCCTGGTGCGGCACGCCGAGGCCCAGGACGCGGCCATCGTGGTGGTGGACGCGCGACTGGAGTCCGAGCTTGCCGACCTGTTGCCGGAGGAGGCTGCGGAGTTCCGGGCGGTGACGGGAGAGGAGGCCGCACTGCCCCGCTTAGTGCGGGCGGCATACACCCTGCTGGGCTACGTGACCTTCTTCAGCGTGGTCTCGGCGGAGGTGCGTGCCTGGCCGGTGGTGCGGGGGACGACGGCCGTAGAGGCGGCGGGGAGGATTCACACGGACATGGCCCAGGGCTTCATCCGCGCGGAGGTCATCCCCTGGCAGGCCCTGGTGGCGGTTGGCGGGCTGCATCAGGCCCGCGAGCGCGGGCTGCTCAGGCTGGAGGGGCGTTCCTACCAGGTGCAGGACGGCGACGTGATCACCTTCCGCTTTGCGGTTTGAGCGGAGGTGCCTGTCTTAGGTTAAACTCTAGGCCGCGTAGGCCTCAGGGAATGTGCGTAGTGCACGCACGAAAGGTGCGCAGGTGCCTTTCTGAATGAGCACCTCCTTCCACGGGCTAACGTCCACGCGCTCCCGGATCAGGGCCGTGTAGACCCCGGCACCCTCTACCTCGCCCACCAGGATGAAGCCCACAAGCGTCCCGCCGCGAAAGACGAGCTTGCGGTACACCCGGTCGCGACGGTGTGCGTGCACGTCGTAGCCTTCCTGGGGAGGATGGATCAATCCAGCGGAGATGACCGGGATGCCGGCCAGCTCCACCGCGTTGAGCAGCCCCCAGGCGCCGGGGTACTCCCGCGATCCGCCAGCCATGTTCTCTCCAGCAACCTGGCCCATGAACACTGCGTTGGTCCACGTGCCGCTGACAACGGGCTCCCCGGTCACCACATCGGCCGTTTCCACCACATCTCCCGCGGCGTAAATCTGGGGATAGCTGGTCTGCAGGAAGCGATTGACGAGGATGCCGTGCCGCGTGGCCAGCCCGGCCGTACGGGCGATATCCGCGTTTGCCCGGACGCCCGTGGCTATCACCACAAGGCCGGCAGCGAGCTCTGTTCCGTCGTCGAGGACGACGCCGCGCAGGCGACCCTCCTGCCGGCAGAGGGCACGGACGGTACGGCCAAAGATCATCTCAATGCCCTGGGCTTGTAGCGCCGCCTGGACTATCTCGGCCGCAGGGGCGTCAAGCTGCTGAGGAACGATCCAGGGCAACATCTCCACAATGGTCACCGACAGCCCCAGGTGGCGCAGGCCAAGAGCAACCTTCGTCCCGATGCGCCCGCCGCCGACAATGACGGCGGGAGAGGAAGGGCCGATGGCCCGCACAGCGGCCTTGAGGACAGTGGCGTCATCCAGCGTGCGCAGCACGAAGCTGCCGGGGCCGGGCACGCCATCAATGGGCGGAAGTGCGGGGGACGCGCCCGTGGCGATGAGCAGTCTATCGTAGGCAAGGGTACGGCCGTCGTCCAGGATGACGCGTGCTTCCGCGGGGACCACAGCCCTTACCCGCGCGCCCAGATGCACCATCACATCCCTGGGGAGGTGGAGAGGATCGCGATGGAGATGCTGTGCCTCGGGCGCATCGTGGAGGAGGTAGGGCAGCAGCGGGCGGTAGTAGGCTGCATGGAGCTCGTCGGAGACGATGGTGATCTCGCTGGAAGGGTCGCGCCGGCGAATGGCCTGGGCTGCGGCATTGCCCGCTGCGCCGTTGCCGATAATCAGGTGCCGCATACCTTAGCCCTCCTGTCCGGCCAGCATGGTAGCTGCGGTCCGCCGAGCGATAGCGGCCCACTCTTCGGGCTCAGCGTAAACCAGCGCTTTGGTCGGACAGGCTTCCACGCAGGCCGGAATGGCCCGATCCGGGCAGCGGTCACACTTGGCCGCCACCCACCGTCCCCCGTCCAGCCGGCGGCCGATAACGCCGTAGGGGCAGACCATGATGCAGGTCCAGCAGCCGATGCACTTGTCGGTGCGCTGGGTCACGACGCCCTGGCGGTCCCAGTCGCGGTAGATCGCCCCGCTCAGGCAGGCCGCCAGGCAGGGGGCATCGTCGCAGTGGCGGCACAGTATGGGAATGTTGCGCCCGTCGGACGACTCAACGTACAGGCGCTTCTTGGGGGGCGGTGTCTCGAAGATGGCGGTGAAGAGTTCCTTCGAGGCGGAATGCTCCACCGCGCAGGCGAGCTCGCACTCGCGACATCCCGTGCAACGGTCCAAGCGGACGAAGATGTGCTTCATGGCAGGCCCCTCAAACCCCCAGCGTAGCTCGCCGCTCGCGGATCGCCTGGAGCAGCTTCCGGGCTGCGGCCACCGGATCGGGCTCGACGATGAAGTAGCCGCCGAAGAGTTCCTTAACCCCTTCGGTGAGGAGCCGGGTCACGGCAGGACCTCCCAGTACCGGTGGGACCACGCCCACGTGCACCGGAAGGCCAGCGGCCACAGCCCAGGTGCCGATGGCGATGGCTTTCTCGGTAGTTGCCTCAGGGGCGCTGGCCACCACCGGAAGCTTGTCCAGGTCAACGCCGAGCTTGTTGGCCACGGCTACGGCCACGTCGGCGGCGCGGGTGTTGTCCACGCAGGAGCCCATATGGAGCACCAGAGGCAGGGAAGAGTCGAGGCCCACCGCCTGGCCCACCGCGCCCAGGACCGCGCCGAGCCCGGGTCCTGCATACTCTCGGGCTGCATCGGAGGTGAGGAGGCCGTGTCGGGCATAGGCGCCAGCGCCGCAGCCCGTAGCCAGGAGGAGCACGTTCTCCTTGGCCAGCTCCTTGGCCAGGGAGACAAAGCCAGAGTCCTGGGTGACCCGGACATTATTACACCCGGCGAAGAGACAGATGCCCAGGATGTTGCCGCTGACGATGTTGTCGATCAGAGGTTTCAAGGGGTCATCTTTGTTCACCGCCGCCAGGGCGCCTAGGATGGCCTCGCTGGAGAAGCCAGCGACAGCGGCGCTGGCGTGCGTAGGGATGTTGACCTTGGCCGGGTCGCGCCTGCGGTAGGCGTCGATGGCCAGGCGTATGATCTCACGGGCAGAGGCGCGGGCGTGGCCTTCGTGAAATTCAACGTGGCGTGCCCCCGGGATCTTGCTGATGGGCATGGTGGTGACGAGCTGGGTGTGGTAGCACTCAGCGACATTGGCCAGACTGGGCATGATGCACTGGTAGTCCACAACCATGGCGTCCAGGGCCCCGGTGAGGATGGCCAGTTCCTGGGATACAGAGTGTGTGGCTGGCGGGATGCCGTGGCGCATGAGCACTTCATTCCCGGTACAGCAGATCCCGACCAGGTTGAGGCCGTCAGCGGCTCCAGCGGCACGAGCCTCATCCTGCATCTCGGAAGCGACCTGCACGATAACGTCTGAGAGCACAGGGTTGTGGCCGTGGAGGGCGATGTTGACGGCATCCGCCTTAAGCACCCCTAGATTGGCCCGAGAGACCACGGGTCTGGGGACGCCAAACAGGATGTCGGCCAGGTCGGTGGCTATGTGCATTCCGGCGTAGTCGGCCAGCGCGCACTTGATCCCGCCAAGCAGGATGTTTGCCGGGTCGGCGTCAGTACCGTACGTGGTACGGTGCATGACCTCAGCCACGGCCCCATCGATGCTGGTGGGCACCACGCCATACTTGAGAAAGGTCTGGACGCGGCCCGGCGTTACGGTGGTCGCGGCCCACGTCAGCGGTGCCTCCTTTTCGGAGAACTCGGCCAGGGCCGCGGCGGCCACCTCGCCCATAAGTGCCTGGGTATCCTTCCCGTCTAACGGGATCCCCACCCGGGTGGCCACCTCCCGGAGCTTAGCCTCGTCCTTGACCGGATAGTCCGAGGCCTCCCCACGGCCGGCCCTGAGCATAGTGTGCGCCAGGTGCTTGGCGTGCCCGGAGTGGGAGGCGGTGCCCGCGGCGATCATCCGGGCCAGATTTCGCGCCACGATGGTATCCGCGCTGGCCCCGCAGGTGCCGGTCCGGGGGCCTTCGCCGAACGGGTCGATGCGGCACGGCCCCTGGAGGCACATCCGGCAGCACAGCCCCGTCAGCCCAAAGCCGCACTGGGGCTGCTGGGCTTGAAAGCGATCCCATACCGTAGCGATCCCACGGCGCTGGGCGACCTCTAGCATCGCCTGGGACGCGATGTCGAGCGACCGCTCCATGGGCACCCCCCTCCTTTCCCTGGACCCTTGCAAACCCCCCCAACCAAAACATAAAGAGGCGGGCCCTGTTCGGGTCGCCTCCTTTGCAGCCGGCAGGCGAAGGGATTGCTCCCCTCACCCTATCGCCCGTATGTTCCAGGCGGAACACACGGATCGGAGACGCTGCCTATTTGACCACGCTGCATACGGTCATGCCCGCCAACCTGCTCTCCGGGGCATTACCTTGGCCTTACAGTCCACTACTTTCAGTATACTCGGAAGCGTCCCCGAGTTCCTGCGAGGTGGGAACGGCTGTGCATGCCCCGCGCCCTGAAAGCTCCTCGCCCTGAGAGCCCCGCACCCCTGCAAATTGCCCTGCCCCCGGCCGATGCTATAATTGGGTGTCTTGCAAAGCTCCTGCCCTGCCCGCCGCCAGGCGTCGGCAGGGCCCCCGGCGGCTGTCGGGAGTCCAGGGGAGGGAAGGGATGCCTCAGTACGAGATGGTCTATATCGTCCGGCCGGATCTGGAGCCGGACGCCGTGCGGGCTGCGGTCGACCGCATCGGTCAGCGCGTGACCGAGCAGGGCGGCAGCGTGGACCATGTGGAGGTGTGGGGCAAGCGCCGGCTGGCCTATCCGCTGCGGAAGTTCCGTGAGGGGATCTACGTGCTGACCCGCTTCACCATTGACAGCGCCCACATCCCGGAGTTCAAGCGGTTGACCCGCATCATGGACGAGGTGATGCGGCTGCTGATCGTCAAGGCCGAGGGCCCGCTGCCGGCGGTCAAGGCCGTCCCCGCGCCGTCCGCCGAGCCGCGCGCGGCCCACGAGCCTGTGGCAGTGGAGCCGTCCGCCGACCGCGGCGGCCCCGAGGGAACCTAGGAGGGTGCCGTGCTGAACCGGGTGATCCTGATTGGTCGCCTCACCCGCGACCCAGAACTGCGGTACGTGCCCAGCGGTCAGCCCGTGGCCTCGTTCACCCTGGCGGTGGACCGCCCGTTCACCAACCAGGCGGGCGAGCGGGAGACCGACTTCATCGACATCGTGGCCTGGCGCAAGCTGGCCGACCAGGTCTCGCAGCACCTGAGCAAGGGGCGGCTGGTGGCTGTGGAGGGACGGCTGCAGATCCGTTCCTATGAGACCCAGGACGGGCAAAAGCGCAAGGTGGCCGAAGTGGTGGCCGACGCCGTGCGGTTCCTCGACCGCAAGGGCGCCCAGGCAGCGACGGCGGCACCGGAGCCGGCCGCCGCGGATTTCGAACCTGAGGAGGAGGACGTGCCGTTCTAGACCGGACCGGGTCCGGTCCGGGGCGGAACTGGGGAGGGTCCCATGGCCGACCGCGAGAAGGAGAAGAGTGACCGCAAGCAGTGGCGCCGGCGTCCCAAGCGCAAAGTCTGCGCTTTTTGCGCCGAAAAAGCCACTTTTATCGACTATAAGGATGCCGGCAAGCTGCGCCGCTATGTCACGGAGCGGGGAAAGATCCTGCCGCGGCGGATCTCCGGGACCTGTGCCAGGCACCAGCGGTCACTGGCGGTGGCGATCAAACGGGCCAGAGAGCTGGCCATGCTACCCTATACCAGCGAATAGGGCATCCTGCGACGTTGTGGCCCATTAGAGGGCCAATTTGGCCCCTCTTGACGCAGTTGTCCAGCGCGTAGCGCTGTTCGGTATAGCCAGGCGCCAGAGGACGACAGTACGATAGAGGCGGGGATCATCCCCGCCTCTTCGCATTACCCTGGCGCACCGGAGACCCCGGAAGGACAATGAGGCGTACCCGTCTCAGCACACGAGGCCTGACCGAGGGCGCGATTCAGGCTGCCCTGGTGGCAGTACTGGCTCTCCTTACGCGGTACGTCCCGCTGGCCGTACTGGCCACGACCTTCCTGATGCCCCTCCCCTTGATGGTACTCACGATCCGCCACGGCGTGCGGCCGGCGGTGCTGGCAGCAGTGGTTTCCGGCCTGGTGGCCGGTGTGCTCTCCGGAGACCTGCTGACCGGCGTGGGGATCCTCGTGGCAGTGGCTCCATTCGGCATCATGGTGGGCTTGGGGGCGCGGCGGGGGTGGAGTGGGCCGGCCATTGTGGGGGTAGCGGTCCTGGTTTCAGGAGTGTCGCTGGTGGCCAACGGGCTGCTGCTGCTGGCCTTCCTGGGGATCAATCCGGTGCAGCAGTACAGCGAGATGGTGTTGACCATGCGCCAGCAGATGGAGGGTGCGGCCTCCCTCTACGGGCGGCTGGGTCTCGGCCAGGAGGCGGCGGAGTCCTATCGCCGCACCATGCTGGCGGTGCTGGACCTGATGCCGCGGCTGGTGCTCTTCGGCTTCGTGACCACGGCGGTGACCACCGGCTGGCTGAACTACGAGGTCGCCCGGCCGATCCTGCGCCGGGTCGGCCACCCCCTGCCGGCGCTGCCCCCGGCGTCGACCTGGCGATTGCCTGGCTTGGCCCTGTGGCTGTTGCCCCTGGCCTGGCTGATCTCAGCCCTGGGGTGGCAGCCGGTGACGTCCCTGTCCGATCGGCTGCGCAGCACTCTGCCCCCTGCCCTCCTGCCCGTCCCCTCGGACCTTGGCCTCAACCTCCTGGCATTGCTCTCGGTGGCCCTGCTGGTCCAGGGACTGATCGTGGGGTGGGTCTTCCTGGGGCGGTACCGCCTGCACCGGGCCCTCCGCGTCCTGCTGCTGCTGTGGCTGGCGTTCAACCCCCTCTTCAGCAACCTGCTGCTGATCGTGGGCCTGGTCGACTCCGTTTTTCCCCTGCGGGAGCGGCTGGCGCGGCGGGCAGCCCCGGCGGAGGCGAAGCCGTGAAGGTCATCCTATTGCAGGACGTTCCGGCGCTGGGGCGGGCCGGCACGCTGGTCGAGGTTAAGGAAGGCTACGCCCGCAACTACCTCCTCCCCCGGGGGTTGGCCCGCGAGGCGACCGCGGGGGCGATCCGGGCCCGCGAGGTGCTGCGGCAGGCAGAGGAGCAGCGTCGTGCCCGGATGCAACGGGAGACCGAGCAGCTGGCGCAGGCCCTCTCCGCTCTGACCCTGGAGATTCCGGCGCGCGCCGGCGCGGAGGGGCGCCTCTTCGGTGCTGTCACGGCGCAGCAGGTCGCTGATGCGCTGCGCCAGCGCGGCTTCCCGGTGGACAAGAAGCAGGTAGAGCTGGAGCACCCCATCCGCGTCGAGGGGTTCCACCGCGTGGCGGTGCGCCTGCCCACCGGCCGGCTGGTTCGGGTCGCCGTCAACGTGGTCGGGCGGAGGTGAGGGTGTTTCATGGCTGTCCGCTTCCCCCTGCACCGATCGCCGCGCCGGCTCCGGGGAGGAGCGCGCGTCCGCCGCGAAGTGGAGGCCCTCGCCCGCAAGACTGTGAGCGCTGAGGTGGAACGCCGGGTACAGGAGCTGCTGCTGCGACGCCAACGAGCGTTCCTGCAGGAGCTGCGTCTGCAGGTGCTGCAGGAGTTGGGCGGCGGGGAAACGCCGGAAAGCGCGCGCCGGCTGGAGGCGCTGGATCGTCTGGAGCGGGTCCACGTGGCCCGCCCGGTGCTGGAGCGGCTGCGGCCGCGCACGCTGCGGCAGGTGGTGGGGCAGGAGCGGGCGGTGCGGGCGCTGCTCAGCAAGATTGCCGTCCCCTTCCCCCAGCACGTCATCCTGTACGGACCTCCCGGCGTGGGCAAGACGACTGTGGCCCGGCTTGTCCTGGAGGAAGCCAAACGGCTGCCCTTCGCCCCGTTTGCGCCTGATGCGCCATTTGTGGAGGTGAACGGAGCCGCCCTGCGCTGGGACCTGCGCGAGACAGCCGACCCCCTCCTGGGCTCCGTCTGCGACCCCATCCACCTGGGCGGGCATCATGGCCCAACAGACAGCGGCCCGCCCGAGCTCAGACTGGGCCTGGTCACCAGAGCGCACGGAGGCGTGCTGTTCATCGACGAGGTGGGGGAGCTGGACGCGGCGGCGCAGGCCCGCCTGCTCAAGGTGCTGGAGGACCGGCGGGTATACTTCGCCTCCCCCTCCTACGACCCGGACGACCCGGCGCTGCCGGCATACGTGCGGCGCCTCTTCGAGCACGGGGCCCCCGCCGACTTCGTTCTCATCGGGGCCACCACCAAGGATCCCGAGGAGATCAGCCCGATGATCCGCTCCCGGTGCGCGGAGGTGTATTTCGACCCCCTGTCCCCAGAGCACATCCGACGCATCGTCCGGGCCGCGGCCCGTCGGCTTGGCGTCGAACTGGCACGCGAGGTCCCCGGGCTGGTCGGTGAGTACACGGCCGAGGGGCGCAAG
The DNA here is from genome assembly GCA_031459715.1 of Armatimonadota bacterium. NCBI lineage: Bacteria > Bacillati > Candidatus Sysuimicrobiota > Candidatus Sysuimicrobiia > Candidatus Sysuimicrobiales > Candidatus Humicultoraceae > Candidatus Humicultor > Candidatus Humicultor tengchongensis. The sequence goes on from JAVKIA010000011.1 coordinate 52,722, forward strand.
GCGGTGAGCCTGCTGGCCGACGCCTACGGTGTGGCCCTGCACCGTCGCCGCGGCCGGCGGGGGCGCGTGCGCATCGGACGGGCGGACCTCCTGGAGGTCATCCGCGCCAGCCGCCTCTCGCCCTCGGTCCCGCCCCGCAGTGGGGAGAAGCAGGAGATCGGTCGCGCCTTCGCCCTGGGTGTGGCCAACTTCGTCGGGTCGCTCGTCGAGGTAGAGGCGGCGGCCTTTCCCGCCGCCCGTCCCGGTCAGGGGACCATCCGCTTCAACGAGACCGCCGGCAGCATGGCCCGGGACTCGGTCTTCAACGCGGCGGCGGTGCTGCGCGCTGTGGCCGGGATTGACCTCTCTGACTTCGACCTGCACGTCAATATCATCGGGGGAGGGTTAATCGACGGGCCCAGCGCCGGCCTGGCCATGGTCGTGGCCATGATGAGCGCGGTGCAGCGTCGCCCGATCCGCCAGGACGTGGCCATGACCGGAGAGGTCTCCATCCAGGGGAAGGTGCGGCAGGTTGGTGGCATCCCCGAGAAGCTGGTCGGCGCCCGGCAGGCCGGGATGCGCAAGGTGCTCCTCCCCGCAGAAAACCTGGCCGACGTAGGGGAGGCGCCCCGGGGCCTGGAAGTGGTCCCGGTGGCCACCGTACAGGAGGCCCTCCCTCACCTATTCCAGGCCTGAGCGCTCCGGCTGTCCCCGTCATCCCCAGGTTATCCACCGGAAATACCCGGAACCTGGCGCCAAATCAGGGTTTCTCCACAAGGGAACTCACAATGGGCCGTTCCAATTCGAAGGGGGATGTTGGATGGCTCGGAAGGACCGAGCAGTCAGGCCCTTGAAAGAATCAAACATTTGTTCGATAGTAGAGGTGGCCAGAGGTCTTGGGAGGAAATCCATGCGGGTCGTGCCGTTGGAGCGGGTTCCCCCGCAGAGCATCGAGGCCGAGCAGGGCGTCCTGGGCTCGATGCTGCTGGAGCGGGACGCCATCGCTCGGGTTGTGGAGATGCTCCGGGGCGAGGACTTCTACCGGGAAGCGCACCGCCGCATCTACGACGCTATGGTGGACCTGTTCGAGCGGGGAGAACCGGTGGATCTGATCACCGTGACCGACCGGTTGAAGGCGCGGGGCCAGCTGGAGGATATCGGCGGCGCGGCGTACGTCACCTCCCTGCTGGACGCCGTCCCCACGGCGGCCAATGTCGAGTACTACGCACGGCTGGTCCTCCAGAAGTCGCTTCTCAGGCAGTTGATAGCCGCGGGGACCGAGATCGTGGGCATGGGGTTCCGCGAAGAGCAGGATGTGGAAGTGCTCCTCGACCAGGCGGAGAAGCTGGTCTTTGGCATTGCCAGCCGGCGAATGACCCAGGATTTCCTGCCCATCCGGGAGGTGCTCCAGGAGTCCTTTGACCGCATCGACCGCCGCTACCAGGACAAGGGCACCGTCACCGGGGTGCCCACCGGGTTCGTCGATCTGGACCGCCTGACCGCCGGGCTGCAGCCCGCCGACCTGATCATCGTGGCCGCCCGGCCGGCTATGGGCAAGTGCCTCAAGTACGACACCGAGATCGTTGACGCCCAGACGGGTGCCGTCCGCACGATCCAGGAGGTCGTGGGGGCGCGCCAGGCCTCCCTTTTCACCCTCGACGACTCCATGAGACTGTCTCCCACCGCCCCCAGCCACTTCGTGGACGACGGGATCAGGCCGGTCTTCCGCGTGCGGCTGGCCAGCGGGCGGGAGGTGGAAACCACGCTCTCCCACCCCTTTTTGACCCCGCACGGTTGGTGCGCCCTCCACGACCTCTCCCCCGGCGCCCTGGTGGCCGTGCCCCGGCGCCTTCCCGTGTTCGGCGCGCTGGACCTGCCGGCGCACGAGGTGCGGCTGCTCGCCTACCTCACCAGCGGCCGCCTGCCCGCCTCCCCTCTCCTGGCCGCGGATTTCGCCGACGCCGTGGCTGTGGCGGACGCCATCCGCCTGGGCCGGCAGGCGGAGCGTGCCCGGCCAGCCGGCACGGTCATCTCCGGGGGCTCCCCGGTGGCGGAGGCGGTGGACGTCCTGCGGGCGCGCTACCGAGGGCTGGACGGGCCGTCCGCCACACGCTTCATCCCCGCAGAGGTGGCCACCCTGCGGCGGGAGAAGCTCGCCCTCTTCCTGAACCGCTTGCTTGCGGCCTGCGGCCAGATCGGCGGAGAGGGTGAGCACCTGACGCTGGAAGCCGAGATGCCCTCCCCCCGTGTGGCCCGCCAGGTGCAGCACCTGCTGCTGCGCTTCGGAGTGCCCTCCGTGATCGCGGGAACTTCCCTGCGCGTCGGACCGGCGGGAATGGTCCCGCTGATCCGGGAGGTGGGCGTCTTGGGGTGGGAGCGGCTGCGCCGCTGGGCGCGGAACCAGCAGCGCTCCCTCCTGCAGGAGGTGGACGTGATGTGGGATACCGTGGTCGCCGTGGAGGAGGCCGGCGCCTTCCAGGTGTATGACCTCACCGTGCCGCGGACGCACAACTTCATCGCCAACGACGTCTGCGTGCACAACACCACGTTCTGCCTGAACATCGCGCAGCACGCCGCGCTGCAGCAGAAGACGCCGGTGGCCATCTTCAGCCTGGAGACCAGCAGCGAGCAGGTGGTGCAGCGGATGCTGGCCGCGGAGGCAGAGGTGGACGGGTCGAGGCTGCGCACCGGGTTCCTCTCCGACAGCGACTGGCCCAGGCTGGCCCACGCCATGGCCCGCCTCTCCGAGGCGCCCATCTTCATTGACGACAGCGCCGCCATCAACGTCATCGAGATGCGGGCCAAGGCCCGCAAGCTGAAGGCGGAGCAGGGGCTGGGGCTGATCATCATCGACTATCTGCAGATGATCCAGTCTTACAAGCGGACGGAGAACCGCACCCAGGAGATCTCGGAGATCGCCCGGGCGACCAAGTCTCTGGCCAAGGAGCTGGACGTCCCGGTGATCGCCATCTCGCAGCTCTCCAGGGCGGTGGAGGCGTTGGGGAACCGGAGGCCGCAGTTGTCTCACCTCAGAGAGAGTGGCGAGCTGGAGCAGGTGGCCGACCTGGTGCTTTTTATCTACCGGGAAGACTACTACAACGAGAACACCGAGAAGAAGAACATTGCCGAGATCATCCTTTCCAAGCACCGAAACGGTCCCACCGGGACGGTGGAGCTGTACTTCGACAAGGAGCACAGCCGGTTCGTCGGGCTGGACCGGCGCCGCGGCGGGGCGGGGCGCTAGCTCACCCCAGCAATGCGCACGGCGCATTGTTGGAGACCCCGAGCCGTACCGTGGAGAATTCCCCGGACGTGCTCCCTGGGCCTCCCTGCCCCCGCTTAACGCGTCGTGATGCCCGGGTACGGAGCCGCGCTGCGGGTGCTGCTGGCCGCGGCCGTGCTGCTGGCGTGGCCGGCGGGACCTGCCTGGCATGCGGCCGCCGCCGCGGTCGATCCCGCCCCCACGGCCGCCCCCGACCGTCCCTCCTGGCTGCCCCGCCGTGCGCTCTGGATCGAGGTATCGGCGAACCTCCCGCTGCTGAGCAGCCGGGCGGCCATCCGAGGTCTGGTAGCCCGGGTTCGGGCGGCCGGCATAGATACCCTTATCCCCGAGGCGAAGAACGCCTGGGGGTTTGTCACCTACGAGTCCGGCTTCGCCCCGCATATCCGGACCTCCCCGGTGGCGCGATCCTTTTCCCCGTCCTACCCTCCGCCGCGGGAATGGTACCCGGAGGCGTTCGACCCGCTGGCCACGGTGATCGAGGAGGCACACGCAGCGGGGCTGCAGGTACACGTCGCAGTCAACGTCTTCGGTGCGGGGCTGGACCGCGAGGGGGTGGGCCTGGCCTTTGAGCGACCCGCGTGGCGGGAGGTGCACGCGACCGGGACGCCGGGGGAGGCAGGCGTCACGCTGGCCTCCGGAGCGGGGACGCCTGGGGCCATCGTCTTTACCAACCCTGCGCACCCCGAGGTGCAGCTCTACGAGCTGGCCGTCCTGTGGGAGATCGTCTCGCGCTACCCCATCGACGGGATAGTCCTGGACCGGGCGCGCTATTCCGCCTTGTCGGCCGACTTCTCCGAGCTGACCCGGGCCCGATTCGAGGCGGCGCTGGACCGTCCGCTCGTCCGCTGGCCGGACGAGGTCCTCCGGCCCTCCGGGGAGAGCCTGCGCCGAGGGCCCCTCTTTGGCGCCTGGGTGGCGTGGCGCGCCCGTGTGATCCGGGAATTTGTGCGGGCAGCCGGACAGTTAGTACGCCGAATTCGCCCGGGGATCCCGCTGGCCATGTACGTGGGGGCGTGGTATCCCACGGCGTATGAGGTCGGACAGAACTGGGGTCGTCCCGACGCACCCCCGCTGTTTTCGGCCTGGACCCCGGCGTGGGGCGAGGCCTCCCTGCTCCCCCACCTGGACTACCTGATTGCTGGCCTGTACTACCCCTCGCTCTCACCGCGAGAGGCCCTCTTCCAGAGGAGGCCGCCCTGGCGCAGCGTCGCCGGCGGAGCGGCCCTCGCCCGGGAGGTGACGCGCGGCACCCCGGTGCTGGGAGGGATCTGGCTCCAGCTGTACGCCGCGGACCGGGCGCGCGGCAGGCGAGCGATCCGCACGGCCGCCCGCCAGACCGACGGCGTCATGGTGTTTGATCTCTCAGATGTGATTCAGGGAGACTGGTGGGAGGCGATAGCCCATCCCTGACGATAGCCAGTCCCTGAGAGGAGGCAGAGATGCCGCAAATCCCTGAAGCCATAGAGCAGCTCAGGGCGCACCTGGCGCCCATCGTCGACCTGCGCCACGCCGCCGGGGTTCTGGGCTGGGACCAGCAGACCCACATGCCTCCCGGCGGTGGGAGGGCGCGGGCGGAGCAGCTGGCCACCCTCAGCCGGCTCATCCACGAGATGTTCACCTCCCGGCGCACGGGGGAGCTGCTGGAGGCGGCGGAGCGGGCAGCGGAGCAGCTCGATCCCGACTCCGACGAGGCGGCACTGGTACGCGTGACGCGGCGCGACTATGACCGGGCGACGAAGCTCCCCTCCGAGTTTGTCGCCGCCCGCAGCCGCGCCTCCAGCCTGAGCATTGAGGCGTGGCGGCAGGCCCGTCCGGCCAACGACTTCGCCGCCTTCTGTCCGCACCTGCAGCAGATGGTGGACTACGCCCGCCGCACTGCCGACTACCTGGGATATGCCCAGCACCCCTATGACGCGCTGCTGGACCTCTACGAGCCGTTGATGACCTCGCGGGAGGTGACCGAGCTGTTCGCCAGACTGCGGGAGGGGATCGTACCGCTCGTGCGCGCCATCGCTGCGGCGCCGCAGGTGGATGACAGCGTTCTGCACCAGGAATACGACGAGGCGAAGCAACAGAGCTTCGCTCTGGAGGTGGTCCAGGCCTTCGGCTACGACATCTCCCGCGGCCGCCTCGACCGGGCGCCGCACCCCTTTGCCGCCAGCTTCAGCCGTGACGATGCCCGCATCACCACCCGGTTCGACCGTCGCTTTTTCAACCCGGCGGTCTTCGCCATCTTCCACGAGGCGGGCCACGCTATGTACCACCAGGGGATGGCTCCCTCCCTGGAGCGGACCCCGCTTGCCGGTGGCGCCAGCCTGGGCGTCCACGAGTCCCAGTCGCGGATGTGGGAGAACCTGGTCGGGCGCAGCCGGCCGTTTTGGCAGCACTACTTCCCCCGACTGCGAGAGCTCTTCCCGGAGCAGCTCACGGGGGTAGACGCGGAGGGATTCTACCGGGCGGTAAACAAGGTGCAGCCGAGTTTGATTCGGGTAGAGGCCGACGAGGTTACCTACAACCTGCACATCATCCTGCGCTTCGAGCTGGAGAAGGCCCTGGTGGAGGGGTCGCTCAGGGTGGAGGACGCCCCGGGGGCCTGGAACGCCAGGATGGCCGAATACCTGGGGGTGACGCCCCCCAGCGACGCCGACGGCCTGATGCAGGACATCCACTGGGCCAGCGGCTCCATCGGCTACTTCCCCACCTACACGCTGGGGAACGTGATGGCAGCCCAGCTCTTCGCTGCGGCCCTGCGGGAGCATCCCGCGCTCCCAGAGGATTTCGCCCGGGGGGAGTTCCGGGTGCTGCTTGAGTGGCTGCGGAAGCACGTCCACCGGCACGGGCGGAAGTTTTTCCCACAGGACCTCCTGCAGCGCGCCACAGGCAGCCGCCTCACCCCTGAGCCGTACCTGCGATACCTGTGGGTCAAATTTGGCGAGATCTACGGGATCAGCGCACCGGAAACGGCTGGTCTAAGTTTCCCTTGACGCGAACGTATGTTCGATACTAGGATCGACCCGGGATGGTAGTTTCAGCTCAGTCATCAGGGATGCTGACCCGGGGGGCTCCCGATCAGGGACACCTGGTTCCCTGGTCATTTTGGACGACAGGCATGCGCTCCACGGCACGGGTCCAGTGGGTGGAGGTCCAGGTCAAGTCGGTCCTTAATCGGGTCCGTGGGATGCCCTTCCGGTGGTCGATTAACCCGTATAGGGGATGCGCTCACGCCTGCGTGTACTGCTACGCCCGGCTCACGCACTGGTTCCTGGACCAGGACGGGATCCGCGACTGGTCCTCCCGAATCTTCGTCAAGGTAAACGCGCCGGAGGTGCTGCGCCGGGAGCTCACCCGACCCACCTGGCGCCGGGAGCAGGTGCACATCGGCACGGCCACTGACCCCTACCAGCCAGCGGAGGGTACCTACCGCATCACCCGCCGGGTCCTGGAGGTGTTGAGTAACGCCGACACGCCGGTCGCCCTGGTCACCAAATCTACCATGGTCGTCCGTGACCGGGACGTCCTGGGGAAGCTGGCCCGGGGACCCGGGGCCCTGGTCATGTTCAGCCTGACCACGGTGGACCCGGCCCTCGCCCGGGAGATTGAGCCCGACGTCCCCCCGCCGCAGCGACGTCTAGAGGCCATGTGCATGCTGGCAGAGGCAGGGGTGGCCACGGGCGTCTTCCTGGCTCCTGTGCTCCCGGGGATCACCGACGGGGAGGAGCAGCTGGCTGCGGTGGTGGAGGCGGCCAGGGCCTACGGGGCCTCCGCCCTCTTCACAAATACCCTCCACCTGGGCCAGGTCACACGGGAGGCGTTCTTTTCCTACCTGGAGCACAAGCGACCCGCCCTCGTGCCGGAGTACGAGCGTCTCTACCGGGGCAAGTATGCGCCCCGGGCCACGCAGCAGCGGATCCAGCAGGTTGTTGCCGCCCTCAAGGCGCGCGCGGGCTTTGCGGGCCCGCCGGTGAGACCAGCTCCTGTCCCTTCCGCCCAGCTCCGGTTGCTTTAGCTGCTTCGGAACGAGGGTTGCTGCGGAATGCCCGATGGCCCGGCTGGCCCGGGCGCGGCTGCCCGTTACCCGGCCGGTCCCCTCGTTGACAGACGCGGGTGTCCTCTCTAGGCTAGGCCCGTAGGTACCATGCGGGGAGGAGAAGTGCAGTCTCAGGTTCAGCCCGGGCTGGAGGGCGTGGTTGCCGCCGCTTCAGCCATCTGCTTTGTCGACGGGCACGAGGGGCGGCTTCTCTACCAGGGCTACGACATCCACGACCTCGCGGAGCAATGCACCTTCGAAGAGGTCGTCTACCTCCTCTGGCACGGCGAGCTGCCGGCGCGGCCGCAACTGGAGGCGCTGCGTCGTGAGCTGGGCGCGGCGCGGGCGTTGCCGGCCGCGGTCCAGGGGCTGCTGAGCGGTCTGCCGCGGACGGCCGACCCCATGGACGTCCTGCGCACAGTCGTCTCCGCTCTGGCCCTCTACGACGCCGACCTCGAGGATCGCAGCCGCGAAGGCAACCTGCGCAAGGCGGCGCGCCTGGTGGCGCAGTTTCCCACCATCGTCGCCGCCTACCACCGCCTGCGCCAGGGGCAGGCGCCGGTGGCGCCGCAGCCGGAGGCGGGGCACGCTGCCGACTTCCTGCGCATGCTCTTCGGCCGCGAGCCTGACCCCGAGCATGCCCGGGCCATGGACGTGGCGCTCATCCTCCATGCGGACCACGAGCTCAACGCCAGTACCTTTGCCGCGCGGGTGACGGCGGCCACCCTTTCCGACATCTACGCGGCAGTCACCTCCGCCATCGGCACGCTCAAGGGTCCGCTGCATGGCGGGGCCAACGCGGCGGTGATGGAGCTGCTGCAGGAGGCGGGCACGCTGGAGCGGGTGGAGCCCGTGGTGCTGGAGAAGCTGGCGCGGAAGGAGAGGATCCCCGGCTTTGGCCACCGGGTCTACCGCACCGAGGATCCCCGAGTACGGCACCTGCGGCGGCTGTCCCAGCGGCTGGGGGAAAGGGCGGGCGATCTGCGCTGGTTCCAGATGACGCGGAGGATGGAAGAGGTGGTCATGCGGGAGCGTCAGCTCTACCCCAACGTCGACCTCTACTCCGCGTCGGTCTACGCGGCCTTGGGCATCACGCCCGATCTCTTCCCGCCCATCTTCGCCGTCAGCCGCATCAGCGGGTGGACGGGGCACATCCTGGAGCAATACGCCGACAACCGTCTCATCCGTCCGCGTGCCGATTACATCGGACCGCGGCAACGGGAGTTTGTCCCCCTCGACCGCCGCTGAGGCGTCGGATACTCCCCGCCCTACCCCACCTCGCGCACAAACGCCACCAGCTCGCGGTTGAACGCCTCGGGGGCCTCCAGGTTGGAGAGGTGCCCCGCCCGGGGCAGGAGGACCAGGCGGGCGCCACGGATGCCCTCGGCGATGACGCGGGCACTGTTGGGCGTGGTCAGCCCATCTTCCTCTCCCACCAGGACCAGTGTGGGGGCGGTGATGGCTGGCAGCTGAGGGCGGCTGTCCGGCCGTCCGGCCAGGGCGCGCAGCGCGCCGGCCAGTGCCTCCGCGGGGGGGTCGCCAATAATCTGCCGCAGGCGCGCCGCCACCTCCGGACGGGAGGCGCGGGTGGTCGGTCCGACGAGGCCCTGCAGCAACTGCTCCAGGGCCGCCAGGCCCTCCCGCTGCGCCCGCTCGGCCAGGGCCAGCCGGCCAGCACGCCCCTCCGGCGTGTCCGCCTCGGCCCGGGTGTCCGCCAGCACCAGCGCCCGCACGAATTCCGGCGCCCGCGCGACTAGGCGGAAGGCCACGTACCCACCCATGGAGAGCCCTACCACCACCGCACTGTTGACCCCCAGGCTGCGCGCCAGCCCCAGCACGTCCCCGGCCAGGTCCTCCAGGGTGTAGGGCCCCGGGGAGAGATCGGACTCGCCGAAGCCGCGGAAGTCCACAGCCAGCATGCGCGCCTGCCCGCGCAGCGCGTCCTGCTGTGGCGCCCACATCCGGCGGTTCAGAGGGAAGGCGTGGAGGAAGAGCACCGCCGGTCCCGTCCCTCCCAGATCGCACCCCAGCCTCATCCCGTCGATCACCCGGCGCATGCCGCCACCTCCTGTAGCGCTCCTGTTATCATAGCGGGGGACGCCATGGTCCGCATCCTTGCCTGCGCTGACCTGCACGGCCATGCCGAGCGCGTGGCCCGGGTGCGCGCCCTGGTGCTGGAGCAGCAGCCGGCTGTGCTGCTCCTGCCCGGCGACCTTACGCACCTCGGGCGTGGCGAGGAGGCGCTGGTCCTGCTGCACTCCCTGCCGCTGACCGTACTCACGATTCCCGGCAACATGGACACGCCCGGTGTCAAGTCTGCCATGCGGAGGCAAGGCGCCCTGCTGGAGGGCCCGCCGCGGGCCGTCGCCGGGGTGACGTTCGGCGGCCCGGACGTGGACCACCCCTGCGATGTGCTCGTGGTGCACGAGCCGCCCCACGGCGTTCTGGACCGGGTGGCCAGCGGCCGGCACATCGGTTCGCCCGCAGTGCGGGAAAAGGTGCTGCGGCTGCGGCCACGAGTGGTGGCCTGCGGGCACGTGCACGAGTCGCCGGGGATAGAGCGCCTCGGCGACACCCTGGTGGTCAACTGCACCATGGGCGACGGCAGGAGTGGCGGGGCGCTGATCGAGATCACCGCCGCAGAGGTCACCGCCCGCATTCTTTAGGACGCCCCAGGCATCGCGGGGGATTCTTGGACCCCGCCCAAGCGCGATCCACACTTCTGGGAGAGCCACCTTGCCGCTGCGCGCCCGGCACCGGGATTTTCGCAGCCTGCACGCCCCTTCCGGCCTGTCGCGTGTCAAGGTGAGCCTGGGGAGACCTGCCCGTGCGATCATGAGCGCCGTCATCCCGGTGAGGTCATGGGTGTGGGGCGATCCGCGGTGTACGAACCCGCCGCTGTCCCGGTGTCGCCGCGCAACGGAGCAACACCGCCACAGGCGAACCGCGCCCCTGTCCCACTTCCTTCCGTCGATGCCCTGCTGCCGCTGGTGTACTCCATCGCCCGGACCATGAGCTACGCCCTGCCGGCGGTCGTGGAGCTGGACGACTTGGTGCACGACGGGGTGGTTGGCCTGCTGGAATGCGCCCGCCGCTTCGACCCTTCGCGCGGCGTTGACTTCCGTACCTACGCCAGCCACCGCATCCGCGGTGCCATCCTGGACGGCCTGCGGGCGAGGGACCCGCTGCCGCGCAGCCTGCGCCGCGCGGCGAAGGCGGCGGGACGCGCCGCCGGGGAGGGGAGAGATGGAACGCGGCCGGGCCCGCTGCGGGTGGCGACCCAGTTTCTCAGTCTCGACGATGTCGGGCCCGTGTCGGAAGAGGCGCCGGAGCCGGAGGCCGAACTGCTGGCCAAGGAGCTGCGCACCGCGCTCGTTCAGGCCATGGCGGCCTTGCCGCCGCGCGACCGGGAGATCCTCAGGCTGCGGTTCGGCCGGGGGATGCGCCTGCGTCAGGTGGCGGCGCACTGCCGCATCTCCGTCAGCCGCGTGGCCGAGCTGCAGGAGCGGGCGGTCCGCCGGCTGCGGGCGGTCCTGGAGGTGCCGCGGGCGGCGGAGCTCTCACCAAACGGCCGACGTCGCCGCGGGCCGTAAATGGGCACATGCCGTCTCGCCTGATCAGGCGGGGGGAAGACCGGTGTGGACGCCTGCAGCACCCCACTTCCTGTGCAACGCGCTGACGGCCATTCAGGCGTGCGTGCGCTCTCGCCCCGCCCTGGCCGAGGAGATGATCGCCGTCCTGGCCCGGTTTGTGCGGGCGACCCTAGGCCGAAGCGAAGGGTTGGTCTCCGTGGCCGAGGAGCTGGCGCTGGTGGGAATGTACCTGGGTCTGGAGCGGCTCCGCCTGGGGTCCCGCCTGCGCACCATCATAGATGTGGACCCGGGGGTGCTGGGGGCACCCATCCCCGCGCTGGTGGCGCAGCCGCTGGTGGAGAACGCGGTGGTGCACGCTGCCGCCAGCCGCGCAGCAGGGGCCACGCTGCGGCTGACCGTGCGTGGACGGCCGGGGCGCCGGGAGGTGCTCATTGTGGTGGCCGACGACGGGCCGGGGATGGTCCGGGTGCCCGTGCGCGGAAGCCTCGAGCAGACCCTGACCATCGCCGGGGCGGGCCGCCTGGGCCTGGGCACGCTGCGCCGCCGTCTGGACGCACGGTACGGCAGTGACGCCAGGCTGCGGGTGCTGCGCCGTCCTGGCGGAGGGACCGTCGCGGTGGTGACGCTGCCGCTGGAGCCGGCGGTCGGGGTGCACCCGGGAGTCCGGGGTGCCGCAGCGGCGCAGGAGAACGGTGCGCGCGCTGATCGTGGATGACGAGCCGCCGGCGTGCCGCCGCCTGGCCGGGCTGTTGGAAGAGCTGGGGGCCACCGTGGCCGGCACGGCGGGGACAGCCGCGGAGGCGCTGCGGCTGCTGGACAGAGTGCCGGTAGACGCGGCCTTCCTGGACGTGCGCCTCCCGGAGGTGGACGGACTGGCGCTGGGGGACCGGCTGCAGCGCCAGGGCGTGCCGGTAGTCTTCGTCACCGGCTTTCCGGACTTCGCCCTGCCCGCCTTCGACCTGGGGGCGGTGGACTACCTGCTGAAGCCGGTGAGCCGCGACCGCCTGGGAAGGGCCCTGGCACGGCTGGCGGGGCGGTCGGCAACCTCCGGCGGCGTGGACCGCCTCTGCGTGCGTGAGGGCCAGGACCGCCGCCTCCTGCCGCTGTCTCACGTCCTCTACCTGCGGCGAGACGGCGAGATCACCACCGTGGCCCTGGACGGTGAGGCGTTACGGGTGCGGGAGGCACTGCGGCGGCTGGAGGCTGTGCTGGCCCCGCACGGGTTCTTCCGCTGCCACCGCGCCTACCTGGTCAACCTGCGTCGGGTGCGTCGCATCGTGCCGTGGTCCCGCGACGCGCAGAGCCTGTTGCTGGACGATCCGAAGGAAACCCTCATCCCCCTGGCCAAATCCCGCATACAGGAGTTGCGCCAGTTGGTGCTCTGGCCATAGCCGATGGATCTGGGACTGCGGGGGCGTACAGCCCTGGTGACGGGCGCCAGCCGTGGACTGGGGAAGGCAGTGGCGGTGGCGCTGGCGGCCGAGGGAGCGCGGGTAGCCATCTGCGCGCGGGACGCCCCAACACTGGCGGCGGCGGCGGAGGAGATCGCCCGGGGTGGCGGGACGGTGCTACCGGTGGCCGGGGACGTCACGCGGGGCGACGACGTGGCCCGGGTGGTGAGTGCCGCGGTGCAACAGTTTGGGGCCATCGACATCCTGGTAAGCAACATGGCAGGACCACCCGCCGGCACGTTCCTGGAGATGGACGAGGCGGCCTGGCGTGAGGCGGTGGATCTGATCTTGCTTGGCGCGGTGCGGCTGTGCCGGGCGGTGCTGCCCGCCATGCGGCAGCGCCGCTGGGGGCGGATCATCGCCATCACCTCCTACGTACTGAAGCAACCGCTGGCGGCGCTGACGATATCCAGCTCGCTGCGCGCTGCCGTCGCCGGGCTGACCAAGACCCTGGCCAATGAGTATGGTCGAGACAACATCCTGGTAAACGCCGTCTGCCCCGGACCCATCGCCACTGACCGGCTGGACCAGCTGACCCGGGGCTACGCGGAGCGGGAAGGCATCTCCGTGGAGGAGGCAGAGCGGCGCCTCTGGACCGGGGACATGCCGCTGGGGCGTGTGGGCCGCCCGGAGGAGCTGGCAGCGGTGGTGGCCTTCCTGGCTTCGGAGCGGGCCAGCTTCGTCACCGGCACCGTGATCCAGGTCGATGGGGGGAAAGTCAAGTCTCTGCTCTAGGCGGAGTTCTCGACCGGCGCTGTTCCTCCCGAGGCGCCGGGCACCGTTCGCCCTGAAGGGCCGGGTGCTCATCGTTCCGGGCGCAGGCCTTGCCGCCGTGCTGGTCCTGCTGGTAGCTGTGGGCGCGCCGCCGGCGCGGGCCCACACCCCCATCCGCTTTCCTACCGACGACGGGATGGCCATCGCCGGCTATGAGATCGGCCGCGGCCGCACGGCGGTCATCCTCTCGCCCATGTACGCCACCGACCAGCGCATCTGGTTCCCCCTGGCCGAGGAGCTGGCCCGCCGCGGCTATACCGCCATCACCTACGACTACCGGGGCATCGGTCGCTCCGGCGGAAGATTTGTAATCGCGCAGACGTACCGTGATGCGCTGGCCGCCGTCGCCTACGCCACCCGCAGAGGCCCACGGCCGGTAGTCCTCATCGGCGCCAGCATGGGAGGGACCGTCTCCCTGAAGGCGGCGGCGCTGCGGCCGGTGGCTGGCGTGGTGGTCATCGCCAGCGGCATGCGCTTCCGGGGCCTGGACGTCCGTCCCCACCTGCCGACGCTGCGCACTCCCAAGCTCTTCATCGCGGGGACGGGCGACCAGCCCTTCGCCGACAGCGTACGCACCATGCACATGCGCACCCCCCCGCCGAAGGCCCTGCGCCTCTACCCCACAGGGGCCCACGGTGTCCACCTTTTCGCCACTCCCCAAGGCCCGGCGATTCGGGCGGAGATCCTGACCTTCGTCCGCACCTACGCGGACTGAGGCGGGAGGCGGTGGTATACTTGTCCCGGCCTCGCCCCCATCGTCTAGCCAGGCCTAGGACACCGGTCTTTCAAGCCGGCAACGCGGGTTCGAATCCCGCTGGGGGCACCATCAATCCCGCTACCGCAGCTTGATCGCAATTGCAATCCACGCCGGAAGCCCTCTATACTTTCTGCCAATAGACCCACAAAGCCCGGTTGGCCACGGCAAATGCCAGAGATTGCTGAGGGGGTGGAGAGTGCGTGAGTGACCAGAGGACCGACAGGTGGGTGCGGGTTGCGGAAAACCGGTGGCGACGTCTCTCTCGTCGGGAGTTTCTCAAACTGACGGCCGCTGGGGCAGCGGGGGTGGGTGTCGCCGCCAGCGGGCTGCGCTCTATCTTCGGGCCCATCCATGTGGTGCGGGCGCAGCCGAGGACCCTGCGCATCATGACCTGGAGCCACTTCGTTCCGGCCTACGACACCTGGTTCGACCCCTTCGCCAAGCAGTGGGGGGCGAGTCGGGGGATCGAGGTGACCGTGGACCACATCTCCTTTGCCGACGTCGTCCCTCGGGCCACCGCGGAGGTGGCAGCACAGCAGGGGCACGACCTCTACTTCTTCCTGGCACCTCCCTCGGCATTTGAGCAGCAGGTGCTGGACCTGACCGACATCAACCAAGAGGCCGAGCGGCGCTACGGTCCCATGATCCCCCTGGTGCGGCAGAGCACCTACAACCGCAACACCCGCAAGTTCTTCGGCTTCTCGGACAACTGGGTGCCCGACCCGGGCGACTACCTGAAAAGCGTGTGGGCCGGGGTGGGCTTCGCCCAGGGCCCGAAGACCTGGGACGACCTGCTGGTGGCCGGACGGGAGATCAAGCAAAAGTTTCCCCGGATCCAGATCCCCATTGGCATCGGGCTTTCCCAGGACATCGACTCCAACATGGCCACCCGGGCCATCATGTGGTCCTTCGGCGCTTCCATCCAGGACAAGGACGAGAACATCGTCCTCAACTCCGAAGAGACCATCCGCGCCGTGGAGTTCGGTGCCAGGCTCTTCCGCGAGGTGAGCACCCCGGCCGTCCTGAGCTGGAATGCCGCCTCCAACAACCAGGCGCTGGAGGCAGGGCAGACTGCCTACATCCTCAACTCCATCTCCGCCTACCGCTCGGCACAGGACCGTCGCCTGCCCACGGCCGCGGACATCTTCTTTGTCCCGGCGTTGCGCGGCCCCAGGGCCCGCTGGGCCAGCGAGCACGTGATGGGGGTCTGGGTGATCTGGCGGTTCGCCCAGGCACCGGATCGGGCCAAGGAATTCCTCCTCCACCTGGTGGACAACTACCGGGATGCGGTGATGGCCAGCAAGCTCTACAACTTCCCCTCCTTCTTCGGCAGCGTGGCGGAGAAGACTGTGCCCCTGGCCCAGAAGCCGGCGGAGGGGCGGAAGTGGATCCGCTCCGTGGTGTTTAAGGATCCCTTCGCCTCGGTGCCGCCGGACAAGCTGAAGGTGCTGGCCGACGCCGAGCAGTGGTCCACCAACATCGGCTACCCTGGCCCGGCCAACCCGGCCGAAGGCGAGATCTTCGACACCTTCGTCATCCCGGACATGTTCGCCAAGGCGGCCACGGGGCAGCTCACTGCGCGGCAGGCGGTGCTAGAGGCGGACCGGCGGGTGAAGGAGATCTTCGCCAAGTGGCGCCGTGCCGGGCTGGTGGGCGGCGGCAAAGACAGGTAACATCAACCAGATGTGAAGGCCAGGCGGGGTGCGTCCGGTCTGCGGGCGCACCTCGCCCTGTCCCCTGGGGTGAGGCGAAAAGGTATGGAGCGGGGCTACGTCGAGACGCGGGACCTGCACAAGTTCTTCGGAGAGGTGCACGCTGTGGATGGCGTCAACCTCTCCGTGAGGCAAGGGGAGCTGCTGGTCCTCCTGGGGCCTTCAGGCTGCGGGAAGACCACGTTGATGCGCATGATCGCTGGCCTGGAGACGCCCACCGCCGGTGAGATCTTCATCGCCGGCGAGCGCATGGACGCCGACGTGCCGCCCCGCGCCCGCGGCATCGCCATGGTCTTCCAGAGCTACGCCCTCTACCCGCACAAGACCGCCTTCCGCAACATCTCCTTCCCCCTGGAGGCGATGCGACAGCCGCCGCGCCTGGTGCGGGAGCGGGTGCACGGCGGGGCGCGCATGTTCGGCATCGAGCGCCTGCTGGACCGCTTCCCCCGTCAGCTTTCCGGCGGGGAGCGGCAGCGTGTGGCGCTGGCCCGGGCGGTGGTGCGCGACCCCAAGGTCTTCCTCTTCGACGAACCGCTCTCCAACCTGGACGCGCAGTTGCGGGCCATCGCCCGCTACGAGCTCAAGGAGTTCCAGCGGCAGATCGGGACCACCACCATCTACGTCACCCACGACCAGGTGGAGGCCATGGGGCTGGGCGACCGCATCGCGGTCATGGAGAAGGGGAGGGTGCGCCAGGTGGGCAGCCCGCAGGAGGTCTACGACTACCCCGCGGACACCTTTGTAGCCACCTTCCTCGGTTCCCCGCCGATGAACCTGGTCGAGCACGACGAGGAGACGCTCATCGGCTTTCGCCCCGAACACTTCCTGCCGCGGGAGGTCTTTGATCCGCGGGACCAAGTGGTGGTCTACCACCTGCGGGTGCGGCAGGTGGAGCACCTGGGCGCGGACCGGCTGGTTTACGGCTTGCTGGAGGAGAAGCGCCGCTCGGACCAGCCGGTCATCGCCGGACTGCCGGTGAACGTGACCATGCCGGTGGCGGAGGGGCAGGTCTACGAGTTTGCCGTGCCCCGCCGGGCGATCCGCTCCTTCGATCGCCGCACCGGCCTGGCGCGGGATCGCGGTCCCGGAGATGGCTCGGCGGGAGCGGCACGGTGACCGGGAGCCCGGCATGGAGCCCGGTGGCCAGGCGGTGGTGACGCGGTGGCCCTGAAGGAGGCGCAGTCAGTGGTGGCGGCAGCCCCGGCGGTCTTCCGCCGCAGGACGCTGGCCGACCGGGACGATGCGCTGGGCCGGCTGCTTCTGGCTCCCGCTCTCCTCTACGTCGTCCTCCTGGTGGGTGTGCCCTTTGGCATGGCCGTTCTGCTCAGTCTCAGCGCAGCGCGTTCGGGGACCCTGACCTTCCCCTGGGTGGGGCTGCGCAACTTCTGGACCATTGCCGCCGACGCGCAGTTCCGCCTGGCCCTGCGCAACACCACCCTCTTCACCGTCGTCTCCCAGGTTCTGGTGATGGTCATGGCCACAGCCGCGGCCAGTGTCCTGGAGGCGGCCTTCTTCGGGCGGCGGGGTGTGCGCATGCTCCTGCTGCTGCCCTGGGCCGTTCCCGTTTCCCTGGCGGCCATGGCCTGGACGTGGATCTTTGACTCCACCTTCAGCGTGGTCAACTGGACCTTCCGGGCGGTAGGGCTGCTGAAGGGCTGGCTCTACTGGTTCGGTGACCCTACGCTGGCCATGATCGCCATCATCACCGTGCACGTGTGGCGCATGTTCCCCTTCGCCACGGTCATCGTCCTGGCCGGCATGTCCGCCATCCCCGCGGAGATCCGGGAGGCGGCCGTGGTGGACGGCGCCTCCTTCTGGCGGCGGCTCTTCCAGGTGCACCTGCCGCTGCTGCTGCCCGTGGTCACGGTGGCCGTCCTCTTCGGCGTGGTCTTCACCTCCACCGACCTCAGCGTCGTCTACCTGCTCACCCGCGGCGGTCCGTACAACAGCACCCACGTCCTGGCCAGCCTGGCTTTCCAGCGGGGCATCCTGGGCGCCGACCTGGGACAGGGGGCGGCCATCGCCCTCTTCCTCCTCCCCGTGCTGGTGGTGGTGGCCATCCTGATGCTGAGGGTGGCCCGGCGGGCGGAGGTGGGAGGATGAAGCGGCGCCTGGCGCGTGCAGCCAAGCGCGTGGGGCTCTACGGAGCCGCGCTGGCCTTCACCGTCTTCGCCGTCTTCCCCTTCTACTGGATGTTCCTCACGGCGTTCAAGCAGGACCGTGACCTATACGTAGGGGGGACGGTGGCCACCCACATCCCCTGGATCTTCAACGATCCGCCCACCCTGGAGCACGTGCAGTTGCTCTTCCGTCAGACGCTTTACCTGACCTGGGTGCGCAACACAGTGTGGATCGGGGGGCTGGTGGTGCTGATTACCCTTCTCTTCGCGCTGCCGGCAGGCTACGCCCTGGCCCGTCTGGCCGGGCGCTGGGGCGAGCGGTTGGGCATCGGCATCTTCCTTACCTACCTCATCCCGCCCACCCTGCTGTTCATCCCCTTCTCCCGCGTCATCGCCGTCCTCGGCCTGCAGAACTCCCCCTGGGCGCTGGTGCTGGTCTACCCTACCTTCACCATCCCCTTCTGTACCTGGCTGCTAATGGGTTTCTTCCGATCCATCCCCCGGGACATCGAGGAGCAGGCCATGATCGACGGCTACAGCCGGCTGTCGGCCATGCGCAAGGTGGTCCTCCCCCTGGCCATCTCCGGGATCCTCACCGCTGCCATCTTCGCCTTCACCCTGGTGATGCAGGACTTCGTTTACGCCCTGACCTTCATCAGCTCCGTGGGCAAGATGACCGTCAGCCTGGGCATCCCGGTGGCTCTGGTGCGGGGCGACGTCTTCTACTGGGGGTCGCTGATGGCGGCAGCCCTGATCACCAGCGTGCCCATCGCCATCGTGTACAACCTGTTCATCGATCGCTTCATCGCCGGCCTGACCGCGGGCGCGGTGAAGGGGTAGCCTGCCGGAGAACGGCCCCGGTGCAGTTCAGTTCCTACCAGGCACCGGTGCCGGTGCAGTTCAGCTCCCACGCAGCCTCAATCGTTATCACCGTGGCCTGATATCGCCTGCGGTCTGAAATAGGCTATGTCCAGGATGTGTCCTTTGCGCTCCGGAGCGAAGACGGCCTCGACCCTCATGCCCGCGTGCCAGCTACTCACCTCCGCTCCCCCCAGCCGGTGCACCAGGTCCGTGTCTGCTCCGTCCAGCCGAATGAGACCAAACTTTTGCCCGCCTCGTTCAGTAAACGCTGTAAGGATCCCGCCAGGCCCCACTTCTACCCATGCTTCCGTATCCAGCCCGCAGCGGGGGCACAGGCTGCGGGCTGGCACCAGTACTCGCTGGCACCTGGGGCAGCGGCTGCCGTATATGCGCTTCTCATCTCGTAGTCCCGCCAGGAACCGGGTGGCAGTCTTGCCCGCTGCGTAGATAAACGTCAGATACACACCTTGCTCAACTACAGCGGTCTCGTAGGCGAGGGGATGATCGGGCTGGTAGGAATCTGCGGGCATCGGCGTATGGACTGGTGGCTGCTCGTCCGTAATTTCGAAATGCCGGATATCGGTCATGCTTCCCTGTCGTTTATCCCGCCACACCGCCCGTACCCGCAGGCCGATGCGCAACTTCGATAGGTCCGTTTCGGCCAGGTAGTGGTTGAGCGTCGTGTCTGCGCCATCCAGCTGAATGAGGGCCATGCCGTAGGGCACCGGTCGAGGCTCGCCCGTGGCCGGATCCACGATCGGCAGGTGTACCACGGTGAACGCGCGCACGGTTCCTCTGTCAGCCACCGGGACCCACTCCTGGAGTGGGGCATGGCAGTTGCCACAGACGGGACGGGGAGGCAAGTAGACTCGCCGGCAGACGGGACAGCGCAGACCCAGCAGTCTACCCTCTTCCTTCAGCGTGCGAAAGAAATGCCCAAAGTACCACCCTGTGCCATAGCGCCAGGTTAGGTTCATGGAGATTGGCACATGTACGAATTCGCTCATCGTGCTGCTATCCCCCGCTTGCTGATCTGCCGCCTGAAGCTAAAACGCCTGGCTGGATAAAATCATGACGTCACTCCAGGCGTACACCCCGTAGCCAGTGGCCAACGCCGTCTGCACCCCAGGCACCTGGTGCTCCCCGGCGCGCCCCATGACTTGCATGGCCGCTTCGGCCACTCTGATAACCCCCGAGGCTCCCACCGGGTTGGTCGACAGTACCCCGCCCGAGGGATTCACCGGCAGCTCCCCATCTATCAGGGTAGTGCCCTCGTCGATCAGACGACCTGCCTCCCCATCCCCACAGAATCCCAGGGCCTCATACCACGCCAGCTCGGAGTAACTCACAGGCTCGTAGAGTTCAGCCGCGTCCAGCTGGCGCAGCGGATCAACGATACCGGCCTGGCGATAAGCCTCATGGGCGGCATCTCGCAACGTGCGCATGGTCACCAGCCTGCGG
>JAVKIA010000012.1:0-25256 GCA_031459715.1 Armatimonadota bacterium
CGCACAAAGCCCCGGCGATTCGCCGCTGGCTGGCCAAGCGCCCTCGGTACCACCTGCACTTCACCCCCACGGGGGCTTCCTGGCTCAATCTGGTGGAGCGGTGGTTCGCCGCCCTGACCGAAAAGCAGCTCCGACGGGGTGTGCACCGGAGTACGCGGGAACTCGAAGAGGCGATCAAGCGATACCTGGCCATCTCCAACGCACACCCCAAGCCCTTCGTGTGGACGAAAACGGCAGACCAGATCTTGACGACGGTGGGAAGATTTTGTCAACGAATCTCTAACTCAGGACATTAGGTGCAGTTTGAACATTCACCGAGACCCTCTAGCGCGATCCGAGCCTGGCGCCCGGCCGCGAAACCCTGCATATCGCCGGGCGCCTGGTCGGTGAGCAGGTTAGGGCGTAACCTGAAATGTTCCCTCGCGTACCGGGCTGCCGTTGAGGCGCAGCTCGAAGCGATATGATCCGGTCGGCGCGCCCTGCTCCCATCCCGCCCAGAACCAGAGCGTCCCCGCGGGCGGTGGGTTGTCCCCCACAGCCTCCGAAACCGTCGCCGACCGCTTCATGAGCTCCTGCCCGTCCTTGTACCACGTGCCCTCGAGGCGGTCCTCCGGCTGCAGTCCCAGGTACCGGAAGTAGGCGTAGATCCGGCGTGTCCCGGCGGGGAAGGCGCTGGCCGCTCCCACGGGCTGGCCGTTGTGTACATCTGTGGCAAACACGATGGGGTCGATGCGTGCCCCTCCCACCGGGGTGGCTGGCGCTGGGGATGTTGACGCGGCCGGCCCTCCCGGGCCGGCCGAGGCGAAGGGGAGGTCTCCGTAGCCGGCGGAGCGGGCGACGGACTGCAGTTCAGCCAGTTCCTCGGCGGTGGCGTCGGCGGCCCATTTGAACACGACGATGTAGCCAAAGCCGTTGCGTGCCGAGTAGAGGTTGAGGCCCCGGCTCTGGTCCGTGTTTCGGATGTAGTGGACCCCATTGTCCGCACCGATCTTGCCGGTTTCCAGAACGGTGAACAACGGTTTGGTCTGCCCGCCCTCCTGGTAGGTGGCCTGTCGGAAGCCCTGCAGGTCGTCGTTGAAGAACTCTTCAGCGCTTGCCTGGCCGATGGCCGCATGGGCGATGCTCACCCCCAGCCGCTCCCGATCCGCGGGGTCCAGCCTGCCCATGACCCACAGGATACGCTCGCTGAACCGCGCCTCGTCGCCGATCTTCCAGCCCGCGGGTACTGCGATCCGGAGCCCGCGGCGCTGGTTAACATACACCCCGTTCTCGAACGCCCAGCCCTTCGAAGCAAAGGGGACCGCAGGAGTGGGGGGTGAGGACGCCCGCGCCTCGATCCGGAAGCGACGCGTCTCCGCCTGTCGCTCGCCGATGTACAGATCAACCCGGTACTCCCCCAGAGGCCACCCGTTGGTGGGGCGGGAGTACCAGAAGCTCCCGCTGGTCTGCGCGCCGCCCATGGTCATCGTGGCCTGGTCGAGGGTCGTGTTTGGTTCGAAGACCCCGGTCTTCTCCGCGACCCACACGGACTTGATCACGGTCCCGGCGGGCACGCCGGCCAACCTGAAGAGGACATAGATGCGTGAGGTGTCCGGCGTGAAGACGGTCTTCTCGGTCTTGCTCTCCCGGCTGTCCGCAAGGAGCACGGACACGAAGCGCGGTCCGGACTGGGCGCTTCCGCCCGCGCAGCCGGCGGCAAGGATACCCGCTACCACCAGCACTACGGTCCGCGTCACTTTGACTCCCATAGTGTGCTCCTCGTCTCGTCGACGCTTTGATCGGGCGGGGCGGCCTCAGTCTATGCGGCGCACCAGACCGACCGGATCACTGCTCTTTGACCTCGAACGTCCCCTCGCGGGCGAAGCGCCCGTTGATCCGTAGCTCGAACCGGTACTTCCCGGGCCGCGCACCGCCGTCCCACTGGATCCAGAACCACAGTCGCCCGCTTTTCGGAACAGGCCCGTTGAAGACCTCCGCGAGCCTTGTCGCCTGTTTCATCACCTCCTGGGAGCCAGAGATCCAGCGCCCTTCCAGGACCTCCTGGCCGTCGAGGGCCTCGAAGTGGAAGACCGCATAGATGCGCCGCGTCCCGGCGGCAAACGTCTTCGCCGCGCCCACAGGGCGCCCGTTCTCCGTCCTATCGGTGAAGGTGATGGCGCTGATCCGGGCATCCCCCGGAGACGAGGCCTCAGACCGGGGACCGCCCCCGGCTGCCAGCAGAAGCAGCGCCGCCAGCAGTATGATCCTGGAGCCGTTCACTGTCACACTCACCTCCTTTAGATGATGCGCCGGGGATCTCCCAGCGCTATGCCCCCGCCGTATAGCGCGACGTCAGCCGGCTGACCACGGGGATCTGAAAGCGCTGCCCCTGGTAGGCGCGGTAGGCATACAGCAGGGTCAAGGCGATCCAGCCCAGCACCAGGACTGGAGTGAGGAAGACCAGTGGCAGAAGAAATGGCATCGCGGTGCCCAGGATCGTGAGCACGAGGGACCAGCCGAACATGACGGCGATACCGGTGGCAATGAACCCCAGCGCCTGCACCGAGTGGTAGCGCAAGTAAGGCTGGTGCTTCATATCAGTGAGCAGCACCACTAGCGCAATGATGCCGATGGGATAGCCCAGCGCCGCCAGAAGGCGATTTTCATTAGTGCCGGTGTCCTGCATCGCTCCTCCTCCTCGTGCTCCGATGGCAGCCGGGGGCTGGCCGCGTCCCGTCGCTGTGGCCAGGGTAGTGGGTCGACCTGAACAAAACCTGGACGATGGATCGCACAGGAGATCTAGGGAGGGTGATAGAAAACGCGGAAAATCGCGATGAGGGCCGTACAGAGATCAGCGAGCCGGCCGTCAGGCCTCTTCGGGCCGTTTCCTGTGCCGCCGCAGGCACTCCTCCGGCCGCGCCTCGTGTCTACCCTGCAGAGCGCCCTCTCCCGGCGGGTGACCCTTGTCGTCGCTGACAGCGGGTACGGCAAGACAACCCTCCTGGCTCAGCTGGCGGACCTCCCGCTGGCCGAGTGGTGCTTCCTCGCCCGCGACACCTACCGGGAGCGCCTCGTGGAGGCGGCCACACGGTACGGCGAGCAGCGCCTGGCGCAGAAGCAGCTGACGCCCGGGCGGCGCTCGAGCGTGCCCTGGAGGCCTATCCATTCGCGGAACCCGCAGTCCAGGCGCTGATGCGCACCCTGGTTGTGGCAGGGGAGGGCGGTCGGGCCCTGCGGCTGTTTCAGCGCTTCACCCAGGCGCTGGAACGCGAGCTCGGCCTGACTCCAAGCGAGGAGACGGTGCGGCTGGCGCAGCGCCTGGCTGTCTAACGGACTATCACGACCCTGTGTGCTCCGGCGGCTTGGGTCCCCGCAGAGCGGCAGCCTCGGCACTAACCTCTCGGAGTTCTGCGGCGATCCCCTCGGTTTCGGCCCGCGCCTGTAGGTAGGCTGAGTCCAGGTCCCGGTGGAGGGCCAGGATGGCGATGCACCACTCGCGGGCCTCGGTGTCGTTCCAGTGCACCACGGCGTTCAGTCGGTCGACGAGCAGGTCTTCAATGCCGATGATGTGGACCGATCCTTCCTCGGTGTCAACCCGAGTGGTCCGTCCGGGGTCCCCCGCCAGTGGAGGAGCCGGGAAGTCTACCACCACGTCCGTTTCGGCGTGAACCCACGCTCCGTTGCGGCGCTCAAATCCCAGCCGGGGCAGAATATCCCTGATGCGGCCGACAGGCGCCGTAGTCACCAGATCCACGTCGCGGGAAAGGTACGCGCCCCCCGTATAGAACGAGACTGCCGAGCCCCCCACCACCACGACTGAGTCTCCGGTCCTGCCCAGAACTCTGGCGATGACGGCGGCGGTGCGGAGCTGGACTTCCAGCGGATTGGCCAGGTCCTTCAGCGCGGCCAGGTCCGCACGGGCCTGTTCGACCGTGGAATCCTCAGTCATCGGCCGCCAGCTGAAGGGATGAGGCGGTAGACGCGCGGCGCCTGCTTGACCAGTCGGGTTGCAAACGCACGGCGCCCGATGCGTAGAGAGAGCTCGCGCAGCGCCAGCGCTTCATCCGGATCCCGCGGCCGGCGACGGATGCCCCGCGGCCGTGCCGCACGCACAGCCATTGCCTCTCGCCAAGTCGCTCGGATCAGGCCGTGTAGCTCGCTCATAGGCTTGTCCCGCGCACCCGTTTCTGTTTTTACGGTAGCGGAAGGCGAGGGGCCCGACAATCTGATCAGCGCAGGGAATGCCCCCGCTGGCCCGCATCACGTCCCATGGCCGGACCCTTCTTCCCGGCCCATGGCAAGCAGCACGCTGCGCAGGTCTCCGGCGATGAGCGCCTGCAGTTCTTCCACGGAAAGGTCGTAGCCGTGCAGCGCCTCCTCGGGGGCAGCCAGGAGCCGCTCCCGGAAGCTGTCGTCCTCCAAGGCCCGCGCCAGGACCTCTTCCAGAGCCTGGCGGCTCATGCACCCCAGGCCCGCCCGCCGCCGCGGCCCCGGTCTCTGCGGCCCGTCTGATCGGTCATTGTGGCACTCCCCTACCGTCAGTCTCCGGAAAGGACGCTACCAGAGGTACCTGAACAAGACCTGGACAGGAGGAGAGTCGTGCAGCCATAGCGCCCTCCGGCCTCGCCGGCGTCGAGGGGGGTGGCCATTGACTACGAAAGCCGCAATAATTTGGACGTCCGGGGGCGTCTAAAGTAGGAGACGTCCCAAGGGGGCAAGGGGTGCCGGAGCCAGCGGAGTTGCCAAGGAAGGGGTTCGAGGAGGTCGTACGGCCTCATCTCGAGTACCTGTACGCCCTCGGAGTGCGGCTGACGGGGAATCAGGCGGCTGCGGAGGACCTGGTGCAGGACGCTCTGCTCAGGGCGTTTCGTGGTTTCGCCGGGCTGCGAAACCGGCAACAGCCCCGGCTGTGGCTGACCCGGGTGCTGACCACTGCCTTCTACGACCGCCTGCGCGACACCCGGGGACAGGACACGGTCAGCGTCGACGAGGACTTCGATCTCTTCGACACCATCGTGGAGGAAGATCCCTTCCCCTACTCCGACCGGGTCCACCTGGATTTCCTGGAGCTGTTCGACGATGTGAAGGTGATCGAGGTCCTGCAGCGCGTTCATCCCTCCCACCGCACCGCTCTGATCCTCGCTTACGTGTATGGCTACAAGGCGCGGGAGATTGCCGAGATTACCGGTGCCCCGCTGGGCACAGTCCTGGCCCGGCTGCACCTGGGGCGCAAGCAACTGGAACGTGAGCTGTGGGACTACGCGATCCGCAACAGGCTGCTTGTCTCTCCCCAGGAGGCGCGCACGTGATCAAGTGCAAAGAGGCTGTGGCCCGACTCTGGTCCTATCTGGATCGCAACCTGGACCGGGTGGAGGAACAGGAGCTGGAAGCCCACCTGGGGCTGTGCCGGCATTGTTGCGGCGAGCTGGAGTTCGCCAGGCAGATCCGGGGTCTGCTCAGGCGGACTGCTGGCGCGGTGGAGATTCCCCCCGCGGCACGGGCGAAGCTCGATACCTTCCTCAGAGAGCTGGAGGGCAGCCATGAGTGACCAGACCGTGCATCCGGTTCTGCCGGCCAGCGATGACCTGCTGGGCCAGCAGGCGATCAAGGCCTCGGTTCGCGACGCCTACCGGGCAGTGATCGGGGCGCCGACCACCGTCGCCGAGCGGCTCTACGATTCAGACCAGCTGACCCTGTTGCCGCGCGGGGCCATCGAGCAGGCACTGGGCGTGGGCAATCCCGTGCGCGCCGCCGGGCTGCGGCCAGGGGAGACTGTGCTGGACCTGGGCTGCGGTGGGGGCATCGACACCATCCTGGCCGCGCATGCCGTGGCGCCCCAGGGTAAAGCCATCGGCCTGGACATGCTGCCGGAGATGCTGGAGGTGGCTGCGCGCAATGCCGCCGCCGGCGGCTTGCGTAACGTGGAGTGGCTGCTCGGAGAGATGGAGGCGATTCCCCTGCCGGGGGAGAGCGTGGACGTCGTCATCAGCAACGGGGTGCTCAACCTCTCTCCACGCAAGTCGCGGGCATTCGCCGAGGTCTTCCGCATTCTGCGCTCGGGCGGGCGTATGGTCGTGGCGGACATCCTGGTGGACGAGGACCTCCCTCCGGAGATCCTGACCAGCGCCGCCGCCTGGGCGGGGTGACTGTCCGGAGCCCTGGCGGAGCGTGTCTTCGTCAGCAAGCTGCAGAAGGTCGGGTTCGTGGGGATTCGACGGGGAGAGGAGCTTCCGTTTGGCGTGGATGAGTGCGAGCAGTATCCGCTGTTCACCCCGGAATTGATTGCGCTGATGCGCCGGCTCATCCCACCGGAACGGCAGGCAACGGTGGCCCGGTCGGTGATCTACTCCGCGTGGAAGCCTTGAGAGAAGGAATGCCAGTTCCAGGTGCCCGGAAGGAGGGGAACGGGATGGCAGCAGTCGAGAAGAAGAGTCTGAACCAGCCAGAGGAAAGGCAGACGCCTGAAAAGGCCAGGATTGAAGCTGTGAATGTCGGGGGGCTGAAGATCCAGCGAATAATGGTCGAGCCTGGCTGGCAATGGTCGAAACACCTGAAACCTGTGGTGGGAACTGAAAGCTGCCAGAAGGACCACCTCATGTACATCATTTCAGGGAAGGGTCATGCTCGGATGAACGATGGAAAGGAAGTTAGCTTTGGCCCAGGCGATGTGGTGGCCATACCTCCCGGCCATGATGGGTGGAATGCGGGAACCGAGCCCCTGGTGTGGATCGAGATCCCGCACTGAGCCACACATAGTTCTGAGTGAGGTTCCGCATGGGAGGTGTGGGCGTGGCGCAGATCGCAGGCAAGAGTTTTGATACTCCCGACGAGACACGGCGGCCATTCCAGAAGGGACGGATCGACGTCGTCACCGTCGGTGGGCTGACCTTCTACCGGGAGACGCTCGAACCGGGCTGGAAGTGGTCAGAGCACGTCAGGCCCGTCGTGGGCGGGGAGCTCTGCCAGCGGTTTCATGTAAAGATCTTCCTGTCGGGTCGTCAGCGCATCCGGATGCAGGATGGCACGGAGATGGAATTTGGCCCCGGCGACGTGGCCATCATGGACCCGGGACACGATGCCTGGGTCGTGGGCAACGAGCCCAACGTGCTCATCGAACTGGCCGACGCCGTCCGGCCCGCCGGGTCCTGAAGGAGATCTGGGGCCGTGGCGCGTGACAGGAGGCTACCGTGACCTGGATCAAGACCCTGGACGAGGACGAAGCGGCCGGCGCGCTGCGCAGGGTGTACGAAGCTGACCTGGCCCGACTGGGTTTCGTGATGGAGTCCACCGGGGCGCTCTCCCTCCGGCCGGACGTGGCGGTCGCCTTCGACACCTTCACCGCCGCCGTCAAGGGAGCCTCCGCACTAACCCCACAGGAGCGGCGGCTGATCAGCCTGGTGGTGGCAGAACGGCTGCGGTCGACCTACTGCGTCCTGGTGTATGCCGTGGACGTGGAGCGCGACCTCGGCGGGCTGGATCGGGTGCGGGCGGTCCTGCGGGACTACCGCAGCGCCGGGCTCAGCCCGCGCGCGGTGGCCATCCTCGACTACGCCGTGGCGGCGGCGACGGGCCACCCCACCGAGGAGCACATCGTCCGGTTGCGCGAGAGCGGACTGGACGACGGGGCGATCCTGGATGTCGCGGTGTGGGCGAACCTGCGCGCCTGCCGCAGCCGGATCTACGAGGCGCTGGGGGTACAGACCGACCCCTTCTTCCTGGAGCAGGAGGATCTGTTGGCGGTGGTAGCCGCGCCGGAGGGAGAACCGGCGCGGCCCGGGTAGGCTCATGACCTCGAGGTCGCAGGCGGTGGGACGCTGCCGCTTGCGGGCCAGGGACGCCTGGCGCCAGACGCAGTCTTAAGGAGGGATGAGCATGGCCACGCAGACCATTCTGAACGGGGTCAACGTGGAGCAACTGGTGGCGACCGTCAACGCCATCAAGTCCACGCCCACCCTGGCACGGTTCACCTTCCGGGCTACCAGCGACTGGGTGGACGGCGGCCGGTCCCGGACCCGCATCCAGGGGTTCTACGGGGCCGGGCAGGAGGACACCTCCCGCGCCAGGCCCTTCGTCCTGGAGGGGGACGAGCCGCCGGTGCTGCTGGGGAGCAACACCGCGCCCAACGCCGTGGAGGCGGTCCTCCACGCCCTGGCCTCCTGCCTGGCGGTGGGGTTCGTCTACAACGCCGCCGCCCAGGGGATCAAGGTGGAGAGCCTGCAGTTCAACCTGGAGGGGGACCTGGACCTGCAGGGCTTCCTGGGGCTCTCCGAGACCACGCGGGCGGGTTTCCAGAACATCCGCGTGACCTACCGGGTCAAGGCCGACGCTCCGCGGAAGAAGGTCCTGGAGCTGTGCGAGTACGTCCAGAAGACCTCGCCAGTGCTGGACATCATCCGCAACCCGGTCCCGGTGAGTGTGGCGCTGGAGGACTGAGGATCGCCAGGGAGATCCCCGGAGGTGCCGGGGATCTCCCTGGCCCCAAGCTCAAGCTGCCCCGACTCTGTTGAGCTGGCCAAATTTCACATTTCAGCCGGCCGCCAGCCCGCCGTTCCCTCTCGTGGCGTCGGGTACTATGGAAGGCGAGGCTGCTCACGATCTACCGGGAGGTCGGCACCTACGGCGGTGCGGCGCCGGGTGTCGGTGAGTTCGTGATCGACATACAGCAGATTCGTCCATCTTCGGCAGTCTTTCGCGGGGCCGTGCTGACCATCTACTGCAACCTGGGTCCGGCCGGAGTGCAGACCGGACAGACCGAAGGCTACACGCTGAGCATCCCCGGCACGGATTTCTCGGCGGGGGGACGCCCGGCCCGTTCCGCCAGATCCCGCCCGGGGGAACCGGATTGACCACTTTCCAGCTTTCGGAGTCGCTTGGTTGGCTGGGGCGACCGCCCGGCTGCGCGGAAGGCAGGGAGCAAGAAAAGGGTAGGTTGGTGGAGGGAGGAGAATGGCACCCTCTCCGCCTATCCTCACCGCAAGAGTATGGCCTGCCGGGAGAGCTCCGTCGACTTCCTGCGCAGCCTGGGCTACACCACTCTGCTGCTGCCGCGGGAGCGCATTGCCCCGCTGGACCTTGTGGGGCGCCTGCCCGGAGGGCGCGCCCGGCAACTGGGCTCCCTGACCCGACTGGTTGTGGGCGACACCGTCCCACCGCTGACCACGCGTGACGAGCGGGTGGCGCAACTCAGCGGCCGCCACACGGACGCCCTGGATGTGGGGGTGGCCTTGCGCCTCCTGCTGAACTTCCTGGCTGCCCTGGCCCCCATAACCGTGGCTCTGGAAGGAGCGTTCGCACGGGCGCGCAAGATAGAGTTCTCCTACGAGGACGTCCGCTCCGACGCGGTGGACCTGATTGACCTGCGACGCTGGCTCGGCCGGCGCCCCGCCCTGGATTACACCAACCCCGTCGTCGACGACTACTTCATCGGCGATGGCGAGGTGGTGGTGATTACGCGCGTCCTCAAGTCGACCTCTTTCGGCATCGTTGCCCTGGACGAGGAGCAACGCCGGCTGGAGGTGGACTTCACGGCGCAGCGGCGCAAGCTGGCCGAGGTGGGCGTGAAGGTCAACAGCGACGAACGGTTGAAGATCACCTTCACGGGTCCCACCCCGCTGGTCTTCGCTTTCCAGGGATTTCGCCTGCACATCGACACAAACGGGCTGCAGGTTTCTGATGACGTCCCGCCGGAGATGGGCCTGATGGCGGTTGCCGGCCCCGCTCTGGCCGGGGAACCGCGGCCGGTGGTCCTCAACCGCCACGGCCTGCTGGCCCTGGACTGAGTCCGTCCCGTCCTCGGGCTCGGCTGCCCGCCGTGCGCAGTCGTTGTTGTGCCCGCGGGCCATTTGTGAGACACTGGAGCGGCATCGCAGAAGCTCTCGTGGTCTATGAGAGTCTGCAGGAGAAGGTGGTAGGAAGATGGCGACCGGGACCGTCAAGTGGTTCAACAGCGAGAAGGGATACGGCTTCATCACCCCCGATGACGGCAGCAAGGACCTGTTCGTGCACTACACCAGCATCGAAGGTGAAGGGTACAGGTCCCTCACCGAGGGACAGAAGGTGGAGTACACCCCCACGCAGGGGCAGAAGGGCCCGCAGGCCTCCAGCGTCCGACCGATCGGCTAGCCCCTGAGGGCTGCCGGTCTCCAAGGCATTTCAGGGGAAGACTGAGCCCGGGAGACTCCCGGGCTCAGTCACTATGGTCAACGGTGATATGGGCTACAGCTGCATGGGGACTACCCCGTCGCCGACCTCAGGATCACCCGCGTCTTGATAGCAGGCTGTGGCAAGGACATCAGGCCATTCCCTCCCGGGAGATTTCCCCCCCCGTAGCGGCAGCTTCGTCTGCAGGAGTTCGTCGGGGGAAAGAGAATGTCTGACTGCCGGACAATCTGCCATGCCTTTGCCCCGGAAGAGACTGCCTGCGGCCGATGCGCTCGCCATCAGCCCCGTCGAGCGTCAGCGGCTGTACGAGCAGATCGCTCGCCGCCTCCTGGCGCAGATTCGTGAGCGCCGCCTGCGCCCCGGCGACCCCCTGCCCACCGAGCGCGTCCTCACTCAGTCCTTCCGGGTAGGCCGCTCCTCGGTGCGGGAGGCCCTGCGCATCCTGGAATCCAAGGGGCTGATCACCTCCGCCGGCAAGGGCGTCTTCGTTGTTGCCGATTACGGCAACCCGCTCAATACCTCTCTGGACCTGCTCCTTGCCCTCGAGGAGACCAACCTGCGGGAGCTCTTCGAAGTGCGCAAGATCCTGGAAGTGGAGCTCGCCGGGTTGGCCGCCAGGCGCCGGACACCCGAGCACCTCCAGGCCATGGCCGAGGCCATCCAGGAGATGGCGGCCGGGCTGACCTCGCAGGAGCGCTACATCACCGCAGACCTGCGGTTCCACCTCACCGTAGCCGCGGCCACGGGGAACCGCATCGCCGAACGGATGATGGACGCCGTGCGCACGCCGCTGCAGCAGGCCCTGGCCTCCATCTACCACATTCCGGGCAGCCCGCAGCGGTCGATTCTGCAGCACCGCCAGATTCTGGAGGCCATCCGCGCGGGGGATGCCGAGGGGGCCCGCCAGCGGATGCGCGAGCACCTGATGCGGGTGGAAGGTGACATCCGCACGATCCTGGACGGAGGGCACGACAGCACGCGGGCCGTGGGCCCCGAGGATCAGGAGGTGGGGCAATGAGCACGGTGTACAGTCGCTGCGCAGCCAGCATGGCTCTGCTGGCGCTGGTGCTGGCCGCGCTGCAGGGGCCGGCGCTGGGGGCGGCGGCGAAGACGCGGGTGACCATCCTGGGTGGTCCGCCGGCAGGGGTGTTTGGTATCTTCGCCACCGGCATCGCCACCTACATCAACCGGGCAGTGGCGGACGTAGATGTCTCGGTGGCGGCGACGGGAGGATCTACCGAGAACGTGCGGCGGCTGCAGGCCAAGGACGCGGAGATGGGCCTGGCCTTCTCCTCCGACGTCCACGAGTCCTACTACGGGCTGGAGATCTTTCGCGGCACCCGGCACACCAACCTGCGGGCGCTGGGCTTGGTCTTCGTCGGCGCGGCCCACGTGGTCACCTACCGGGACAGCGGTATCCTTACGGCTGCCGACCTGGCCGGCAAGCGGGTGGCCGTGGGGACCCCGGGGTCGGGCACCTTCGCCAGCGCCGAGCGGGTCTTCCGGACCATCGGGATCTGGGACCGGATCACGCGCATCCCGCTGCTGGGAGCCGCGGCCGCCGCGGCACTGCAGGACGGGCGGGCCGACGCCTTCTTCTTCACCGGCCCGTTCCCCGACCGGGGAACCATCGAGGCATCGGCGGCGAAACCGATCCGGATGATCGACGTCTACACCCCGGCGGCAGCGGCGGGGTTCTTCCGCCAGTATCCCTACTTCTCTCGCTACGACTTCCCACCCGGAGGCTATCCCGGGATGACGGAGGCGGTGCCCACGGTGGGGATCCCCCTGCTGTGGATCTCCCAGGTAGACGTGCCGGCCGCCCTGATTCAGAAGCTGGTGGCCACCGCCTACAGCCTGCAGGGCCACGAGCACATGCTGCGGGTGCACGCCGCGGCCGCGGATATGCGCCCCCGGCGGGCGCTGCAGGGCATTACCATCCCCCTGCACCCGGGCGCGGAGGCCCACTGGCGCTCGGTGGGGCTGGAGATTCCGGACGCCATCCGGGCGCGGTAATGCCGCACCTCTGCGGCGCGCTGTGAGATGACGCGCACCCTGGCGCGGGGGTGGGATCTGGCCGCCCAGCTCATGCTGGGTGGCGTCTCCCTCTATTACCTCTGGCTGGCCTGGTACGGCGTCGCCTCATTGCAGTACTACCGGGGGATTGCCGTGCTCTACAGTCTGGTGGCCCCCATGCTTCTCTACCGCGGCTGGCGGCGCGCCCGCGAGGATGCCCCCTCACCTGTGGACCTGCTGCTGGCCGCAGGTGCCATCGTCGGCGTGGGCTATTGGGTCCTGGAGCACGAAGCCATGGCCTACCGGGCTGGCGCTTACACCGCGGTGGATGTCTGGATGGGCGTGGTGGTGACGCTGGTGGCCATCGAGGCGGCGCGGCGGGTGCTGGGATGGTCCATGGCTCTGGTGGCCATCCTTCCCGTCGCCTACGCCCTCTTCGGCCAGTACCTGCCCCCGATTGTGGGACACCGGGGGTTCACCCTGCGCCGGGTCATCGAGTACGTCTACCTGACCTCCGACGGCGTCTTCGGGATCATGGCGGAGGTGCTGGCCAGTTTCATCATCCCCTTCGTGGTCTTCGGCGCTTTCCTGCAGCGGGCCGGCGTGGGCAGGTTCTTTATCGACCTGTCGCTGGCGCTGTTCGGGCGGATCGCCGGCGGGCCAGCGCAGGCGGCGGTCCTGGCCAGCGCCTTCTTCGGCACCATCAACGGGAGCCCGGTGGCCAACACGGTGACCACGGGGAGCATCACCATCCCGCTCATGAAGCGAACGGGCTTCCCTCCGCACATCGCCGCAGCAGTGGAGGGAGCCGCCTCCACGGGGGGGATGGTCCTGCCGCCGGTGATGGGGGCCGGAGCGTTCATCATGGCGGAGATGACGGCCGCCCCCTACGCGCACATCGTGAAGATCGCCGCCATCCCCGGCATCCTGTACTTCCTCTCCGTTGGCCTCATGGTCTACCTGGAATCGCGCAAGCTGGGGCTGCGGGGGATGGCCGCCGGGGAGGTTCCCAGCCTGAGGCAGACCCTGCGCCGCGGCTGGTACCTCTTTCTTCCGATCGGCGTCCTGGTGGCGCTGCTGGTCTGGGGGTTGCCCCCTGAGCGCTCGGCCGTTTACGCCATCCTCACCGCTGTGGCCGTGAGCTGGGTGAGGCAGGAGACGCGTATGGGGCCGCGGGCGATCTGGGAGGCGCTGGTCGATGGCGCCCGCTCCTCCCTCTTCGTGGCCGCGCTCACCGGGGCCGTGGGTATTCTCATAGGGGTGCTGGCGCTCACCGGCATCGGCATCCGCTTTTCCTATATTGTGGTGACGCTGGCGGGTGGAAAGCTGTGGCTGACGCTATTGCTGGTCGCACTCTCCACGCTAATCCTGGGACTGGCTCTGCCTATCACTGCCACCTACCTGATTGTCGCCGTCATCGCCGTACCGGTCTTGCGGGAGCTGGGAGTATCCCTGCTGGTGGCCCACATGATCGTCTTCTGGCTCAGTCTGGACTCCAACATCACTCCGCCGGTGGCGCTGGGGCCGTTCGCCGCGGCGGCCATTGCTGGGGCCGATCCCATGCGGGCGGGGTGGAACTGCTTCCGCTTCGCCAAGATCATCTACGTCATGCCCATCCTGTTCGCCTACAGCCACCTCCTGCTCACAGGATCGGCCTGGGAGAATACCGCGGCGGTGATCGCGGCCGCGCTGGGGACGATGCTCTTCTCCACGGTGAGCACAGCCTACCTGGTGGTGCGCACCACGCTCCTGGAGTGGCTGGCGCTGGCGGCAGCCACCGTCCTGGCCTACCTCTCCCGACCGGAGGCGTGGGCGGCGGCGCTGGCGCTGTTTGCCGGAGTCTTCCTGCTGAACCGGCGGCGGGCGGGCGGGGCTGCAGCGCCGGGTCGGACGCAGGCGGCAGGGCGGCCGGCGTCGGGCGGTTGAAGGGCGAGGACGAGGAGGGAAGACGATGAAGGAACCTGAGACCGAGGCCACGACCGCCGTCCCGCACCACCGCCTCTTTGAGGCTGCGGTGGGTGTGGTAGGCCGGGGCGCCGGCTCCAAGGTGTTCAACCTGGACGAGATCCCTGAGCTGGCCTCGGAGCACGATCTGCGTCGGAAGAAGATCCTCCTGAACAGCACCAACACCGGCTCCTCGCTGCTGGTGGATGTGGTTTCCTACGCCCCCGGGGGCACCTCACCGCTGCACTTCCACCGGGAGACCGACCACTTTTTCTTCGTCCTGGAGGGGCGCGGCCGGATCGTCATCAACGAGCAGGAGCACCGGCTGGGGGCGGGCAGCGTGGTCTGGATCGCCGCCGGGGACGTGCATAAGGTCTACGCGGACCCCGACAGCCCGCTCGTCTTCCTGGAGTACTTCTCCCGCGGGCAGCACGAGACGGTCTTCCTGGAGGAAGCGTGCGCATGGCGTCCGGATCCCGGCCGTTGATGCCGGTGCCGGCGGGACCACCGGCAGGTCCTCCCGTGGCCCAGCGCAGGCGATGCAGTACGTATCGCGGGCGATGGAGCACGTAGGCTTTGTCGGGCTGGGGGTGATGGGCAGCCGGATGGTGCGGCGCCTGCTGGCGGCCGGCTACCCGGTAACCGGCTACAACCGCACCCGCTCCAAGGCGCAGGAGCTGCTGGATGCGGGGATGCGCTGGGGGGAGAGCCCGGCGGCGGTGGCCCGGGCGGCGGAAGTCACCATCAGCATGGTCAGCGACACCGTAGCGCTGCGAGCCGTCACCGAGGGAGAGGAGGGCGTGCTGGCGGGGTTAGGGCCGGGAAAGGTCTACGTGGACATGAGCACGGTCAGCCCGGCGGTGAGCGCCGAACTGGCGGCGCAGGTAGCTGCCCGCGGGGCGCGGATGCTGGATGCCCCGGTCTCGGGCAGCGTATCCACGCTGGAGCAGGGCCGGCTCTCCATCATGGTGGGCGGGGAGCGCGCCGTCTTCGAGCGGGTCAGGCCCATCCTGCAGGCCATCGGCCCGAAGGTCACCTACGTGGGGAGCAACGGGCAGGCGGTGCTGATGAAACTGGCCACCAACCTCAGCGTGGCCGTGCAGATGCTGGCGTTTTGCGAGGGGCTGCTGCTGGCGGAGAAAGGCGGCATCCCCCGGGCCACCGCCGTCGAGGTGCTGCTGAATAGCGTGATCGCCTCTCCCATGCTCCTCTACCGCGGTCCCTTCGTCCTGGATATGCCGGGGGAGGCCTGGTTCGACGTGGCCATGATGCAAAAGGACACGCTTCTGGCGCTGGAGCAGGGCCGGCGCCTTGGCGTCCCTCTGCCCACCACCGCGGTGACCAACGAGCTGCTCACCGCCGCCCGGGGAATGGGGCTGGAGCGGCAGGACTTCGCCGTGCTGCACCAGGTACTCGCGCGGCTGGCCGGGGGAGGCGGCTGATGCCGGGCTTCACGGAGGTGGGTCTGTGGCTGCAGGTGTACCGGGAGATGCTGGCCATCCGTCTCTTCGAGGAGCGCGTGCACGACCTCTACCGCCGGGGGAAGATGCCAGGGCTGGCCCACCTCTACATCGGGCAGGAAGCGGTGGCGGTGGGCGTCTGCCGGGCGCTGCGGCCCGACGATTACATCACCAGCACGCACCGCGGCCACGGGCACTGCCTGGCCAAGGGGGCAGCGCCAGACCGCATGTTCGCCGAGCTGCTGGGCAAGGCCCCGGGGTACTGCCGGGGGAAGGGCGGATCCATGCACATCGCTGACCCCGACAGTGGCAACCTGGGGGCCAACGCCATCGTCGCCGGCAGCACCGGCATCGCCACCGGCGCGGCCCTGGCGGCGAAGATGCGGGGCAGCGACCAGGTAGCGGTATGCTTCTTCGGCGAGGGTGCCCTGGGCCAGGGCATTCTCTACGAGGTCATGAACATGGCGGCGCTGTGGCGGCTCCCCGTGATCTATGTCTGCGAGAACAACCTGTACACCGAGTACACGCACTACACCGAGACCACCGCCGGGGAGCCGGCCGCGCGGCCGGCTGCCTTCGGCATCCCCGTCCAGGAGGTGGACGGACAGGACGTGCGCGCCGTCTATGCGGCGGCCACCGCGGCAGTGCAGCGGGCGCGCGCCGGGGAGGGGCCAGGCTTCCTCCTCTGTCACACCTACCGCTACCTCGGCCATCACGTGGGCGACGTGGACCGCTCCTACCGCAGCAGGGAGGAGGAGGAACGCTGGCGCAGAGAGCGCGACCCCCTGCAGCTCCTCTCCTCCTGGTTGACCGCGCAGGGGCTGGCCGAGCGCTCCGTCTTCGAACGCATGGAGGAGGAGGTGCGCCGCGAGCTGGAGGGGGCTCTGGCCTTCGCCCTCGATGCGCCCTACCCTGAGGCGGAGGAGGTGGCCCGTCATGTCTATGCCTAGCGCCGCCGCTATCCCGCCTGCCTCCTCCGCGGCGCGCGAGATCACCTTTGCCCAGGCTGTGCGCGAGGCCCTGGCCGAGGAGATGCGGCGCGACCCGCGGGTTTTCATCATCGGTGAGGACGTGGCGGAGGCGGGCACGCCCTTCAAGGTCCTCAGCGGACTGGTGCAGGAGTTCGGGCCGCAGCGGGTGATCGACTCCCCCATCTCCGAGGCCGGGATCACCGGCATCGCCACCGGGGCGGCCGTAGTGGGGATGCGGCCGGTGGTGGACATCATGTTCGGAGACTTCATCACCCTGGCCATGGACCAGATCGCCAACCAGGCGGCCAAGGTGCACTACATGTCCGGGGGGAAGCTGCGCGTCCCCCTGGTGGTGCGCACCACGCTGGGGGCCACGCGGCGCTCCGCGGCGCAGCACAGCCAGAGCCTGCACGCCTGGGTGAGCCACATTCCCGGCCTGAAGGTGGCGCTGCCCTCCACCCCCTATGACGCCAAGGGGCTGCTGAAGAGCGCCATCCGAGACGACAATCCGGTGATCTTCTTTGAGGACAAGATGATGTACACGCTGCGCGGTCCGGTCCCCGAGGAGGAGTACACCATTCCGCTGGGCGTGGCCGATGTGAAGCGGCCGGGGACTGACCTCACCATGGTGGCCACCAGCAGCATGGTGCAGGTGGCCCTGGCGGCGGCGGAGGCGCTGGCGGCGGAGGGGATCAGCGTGGAGGTGGTCGACCCGCGGACGACGGTTCCCCTGGACCGGGAGACGCTGGTGGCCTCGGCGCGCAAGACCGGCCGCGCGCTGGTGCTGGACGAGGGCTACGAGCAGTACGGGGTGACCGCGGAGCTGGCCGCGGTCATCGCGGAGGGGGCCTTCTACCACCTGGAGGCGCCGGTGCGGCGCATGGGCGCCATGCACGTGCCCATCCCCTTCTCCCCGGTGCTGGAGGACCTCACGGTGCCCACTGTGGAGCGGGTAGTGGCGGTGGCCAGGGAGCTGGTGGCGGCCACCTGAGGGAGGGAAGACGATGGGACTCAAGACCTATGGCCTGATGGCGGTGGACTGGGAGCAGCGCGTGGACATGGACCGGCTGCGGCGGGAGCGGCTGGCCCGAGTCAAGACCTTCCTCAAGCGGTCCGAGCTGGGAGCGCTGCTGTGCTTCGACATGAACAACATCCGTTACATCACCGCCACACACATCGGCACCTGGGCCATGGACAAGCTGGTCCGCTTTACGCTGCTACCCCAGGATGACGAGCCGATCCTTTGGGACTTCGGCTCCGCGGCCCGTCACCACCAGCTCTACTGCCCCTGGCTGGGCGAGCGCTCCCGCGCCGGCATATCCACCCTTCGCGGCGCCTACCCGGAGCGGGCGCAGGACGTGGCCCGCAAGGTCCGCCTGGAGCTGGAGGTGCGGGCGCTGCACCGCGAGCCGCTGGGGGTGGATGTGGTGGAGCCGACGGTCCTCTTCGCCCTGCAGGCGGAGGGGTTGAAAGTGGTGGACGGCCAGCAGCTTATGCAGCAGGTGCGCAAGATCAAGACCCAGGACGAGATCACCCTGCTTACCACCGCCTGCATGATGGTGGACGCCGCCTACGAGGAGCTCTACCGTGCCATGCGGCCGGGGATGCGGGAAAACGAGTGCGTGGGCCTGGTGAGCAAGGTGCTCTACGACCTGGGCTCCGAGCACGTGGAGGGCGTCAATGCCATCAGCGGGGAGCGCTGCAACCCGCACCCCCACGTCTACACCGACCGGGTGCTGCGGCCGGGCGACCCGGCGTACTTCGACATCCTGCACAGCTTCAACGGCTACCGCACCTGCTACTACCGCACCATCGCTGTGGGCAGCGCCTCCCCGGCCATGGTGGACGCCTACCGCCGCTGCCGGGACTACCTGGACGCGGCCATCAGTCTGATCCGCCCCGGGGTGACCACCGCTGACGTGGTGCGGGTCTGGCCCAGGGCGGAGGAGTTCGGCTTCCCCAGCGAGGAGGCCGCCTTTGCCCTCCAGTACGGCCACGGTGTAGGTCTGTCCATCTGGGAGCGACCGATCTTCAGCCGCCTCTCCTCCTTCGACCACCCTGAGGTGATCGAGGAGAACATGGTCTTCGCCCTGGAGACCTTCTGGCCGGCCACCGACGGCTGGTCCGCCGCCCGCATCGAAGAGCAGCTTGTGGTCACCCGGGACGGCGCCGAGGTGATCACGCGGTTTCCTGCGGAGACGCTCCTGGTGGCCGGCACGCGCTACTACACTGCGGCGGGACCGCTGCCCGCCACCCGGGAGACGCAGTCGCAGCTCAACCGGGAGCAGGCGCCCCTGGAGGCGGTAGTGGCTGGCAGCCGGCTGGAAGGGAGCCAGGCGCCCGCCTGAGGGCCTGGACCGCAGTGCCCGACGAGCGCGTGCAGGCAGCCGTGGCCCACTGGGCTGCACGCTTCCTGGCCCAGGGGGTTGACTACAACGACTTCGTCCGTACCACCTCCCGGGTGGAGCGGTGGGAGCAGTGGCTGGACGCCTGGACAGGCACCGCGGAGGTGCACGCGGGGCTCGCCCGCGAGGCGGAGGAGAAGGGCCACAGGATCAGCGCGGGCGAGGCGCACCTGCGGGCGGCCCTGTGTTTCCACTTCGCCCGCTTCGTCTGGCTGGTGGACCTGGAGCGCCACCGCTGGGCCGCCAGGCAGGCCGTGGCCCACCTCCGCGCCGCCCACCGTCACCTGGACCCCGCGGCGGAGAGGGTGGAAATCCCCTTTCCCGGCGCGGCGCTGGTGGCAAACCTGCGGCGTCCGCCGTCAGCGGCCACTCCGCCGCTGGTCCTGCTGCTCCCCGGCCTGGACTCCTGCAAAGAGGAGTTCTTCCATTGGGAGAACGTCTTTCTAGTCCGGGGTATGGCCACGTTATCCCTGGACGGGCCAGGGCAGGGGGAGAGCGGGTTTGCCACCACGATCCGTCCGGACTATGAGGTGGCTGTGGCTGCCGCTCTGGACGCGCTATCCCGGCGCAGGGATCTGGCTCTAGAGCGCGTCGGCGCCGTGGGGGTGAGCCTGGGCGGCTACTATGCCCCCCGAGCCGCCGCCTTCGAATCGCGCCTGCGCGCGGTGGCCTCCATCAGCGGGCCCTGCAATTTTGGGGAGTGCTGGGAAGGGCTGCCGGTCCTGACCCGCGAGGCCTTCAGACACTACTCCGGCGCCGCTGATGAGGAGGAGGCGCGGCGCCGGGCTGCCCGCCTGGACCTGAGCGACGTCCTGCCCCGCCTGCGCCAGCCGCTGCTCGTGGTCGCCGGGAGGCTCGACCGCCTGATTCCCTGGCAGCAGGCCGAGCGCATGGCCGCGGCGGCGCCTCGTGCCGAGCTGGTGCTTTACCCCGAGGGTGGCCATGTCTGCAACAACATCGCCTACAAGTACCGGCCGCTGGTGGCCGACTGGATGTGGGAAAAGCTTGCCGATGTGGGATCGGCTCTGGCCTGAGGAGATGGGGAGCCGGTGATGGCTGCAGGATGACAATGCCCGCGGAGGATCCTGTGGGGGTGGCCCTAATAGGGACCGGAATGTGGGGCCGCCGGCTGGCTGCCGCCCTGCGGCGGACTCCCGCGTTGCACCTGGTGTGCTGCTACGGCCGGGACGAGGCCCGGCGGCGGGCCTTTGCCGCCGAATTTCGCTGCGAGGTTGCCCCCTCGTTTGAGGCGGCCGTGGATCACCCTCAGGTGGAAGGGGTACTGCTGGTCACGCCCAACTACGTGCACAGGGAGCAGGCTCTGGCCTGTGCGGAACGCCGGCGGCATGTCTTTGTGGAGAAGCCCATCGCCGACACCCTGACCGAGGGCCGGGAGATGGCGGCAGCATGCCGTGCCGCGGGGGTGACGCTGTTTGTGGGACACCAGATGCGGCGCCTGGGAGCAGCGCGCCGGGTGAAGGCTCTGCTGGATGAAGGTGTGCTGGGGAGGGTGGTGCTGGCCGAGGCGAACTTCTCCCTGCCCGGCGTGCTCAGCCCCGACCAGTGGCGGGCACACCGCCGCACCTGTCCCGGGGGTCCGCTGATGCAGCTGGGGATCCATCACGCCGACACCCTGCAGTACCTGCTGGGCCCCGTGGTGCGGGTGCGCGGGTCGTTCGCCCGCCTGGCCACCGCCGCTGAGATCGACGATGTAGGCGTGGCCGCGCTGGAGTTCGCCGCAGGCACACAGGGAACACTGACCAGCAGCTACGTCTCCCCTAAGACCTACTCGTTGCGGCTCTACGGGACGGCTGCAGTGCTGGACTACCAGACGGAGATGGCCGTCTGGCCGGACGTGCAGAAGCTGGACCCCGCCACCGCCCTTACCCTGCGGACAGAGGCAGGGCTGGTGCCGGTAACGTTCACCCCGCGTGACCCACTGGTGGAGGAGCTGGAGGAATTCGCCCGCTGCGTCCGCGGTGCGGCTCAGCCAGAGACCGGCGCGGCAGAGGCGCTGGCAGCGCTGCAGGTCATCGTGGCTGCCGTGCGGTCACACGAGCTCGGCGCGGCGGTGGCGGTGACTGGATGACAAGCCGCGGGCCGAGTGCAGGAGAGTCCTGGATCGGTCTGCCCCTGCGGCGGCGGGAGGACCGCCGTTTCCTCCAGGGACTGGCCAGGTACGTCGACGACTTGGCCCTGCCGGGGATGCTGTATATGACCCTGCTGCGCAGCCCCGTGGCCCACGCCAGCCTGCAGGGGGTGGAGGCTGCGGCGGCGCGCCGCCTCCCCGGAGTCCTGGCCGTGGTCACGGCGGCGGACCTGGAGGGGCAGGTCCATCCCCTGCCGGTTATCACTCCTGCGGGCGCCTCTGCCGCCCCGGTGTCACACCCCCTCCTGGCGCGCCAGCGAGTGCGCTATGTCGGCGAGCCAATAGCTGCCGTGCTGGCGGAGAGCAGGGAGGCGGCCGCAGACGCCGTGGACGCCCTCGTCGTGGAGTACGATCCACTGCCGCCGCTGCCCGACCCGCACTCGGCGCTGGAGGGAGGCGTCCTGCTGCACGAGGCGGCACCGGGGAATGTCCTCCTGCGGTGGAAGGGCGGCAGCGGCGATGTGGCCGGGGCATTCCGTGCGGCGGCGCACGTGGTGCGGGGAGCATTTCGCCTTCCCAGGCTGGCCGCCGCGCCCATTGAGCCGCGGGGCGCGGTAGCCGCCTACGACCCCCGGCGCGACCTGCTGACCGTCTGGGGGTCCTCGCAGGATCCCTACCGGCCGCGCTCCCAGCTCAGCCACGTCCTCGGCCGTCCGGAGGAACGCATCCGCTACATCGTTCCCGACGTCGGGGGGGCTTTCGGCAGCAAGGGCGCCCTCGCCCCGGAGGCGGCGCTGGCGGCGTTCTTGGCGATCCGGTGGGGAAGGCCCGTCAAGTGGGTGGAAGGTCGGCGGGAGGACTTCGCCGCAGCGTACCAGGGGCGGGGGATGGAGGCCGAGGCCGA
Source organism: Armatimonadota bacterium (assembly GCA_031459715.1). Classification (NCBI taxonomy): domain Bacteria; kingdom Bacillati; phylum Candidatus Sysuimicrobiota; class Candidatus Sysuimicrobiia; order Candidatus Sysuimicrobiales; family Candidatus Humicultoraceae; genus Candidatus Humicultor; species Candidatus Humicultor tengchongensis. The sequence continues at coordinate 21,930 of JAVKIA010000012.1, forward strand.
GCTGGCTGCGGGTGCGGCGGGGCACTTCCTGGGGTTGCGTGCGCGGCTGGTGGCTGACCTGGGCGCCTACCTGCATCCGCTGACGCCGCTGCCGCCGGTGACGGCGTGCATGCTGCTTTCGGGAGTATACGCCATCCCCAACGTTGAGGTGGAGCTGGTGGGGGTGGCCACGACGAAGGTGCCCACCGGGCCCTATCGGGGTGCGGGCCGGCCGGAGGCAGCGTTCATCATCGAACGGATGGTGGATCTGGCTGCGCAGCAGCTCTGCATGGATCCGGTGGAGCTGCGGCGGCGCAACCTTATCCCACCGCATCGCTTCCCCTATCCGAACGGGCTCGGCTACACCTACGACTCCGGCGACTACCGGGGGGCGCTGGATCGGGTCTGCGTTCTGGCCGGCTATGCCCACCGCCGTGAGGAGCAGCGCCGCGCCAGGGAGGAGGGGCGCCTCCTAGGGATTGGCGTGGCCATGTACGTAGAGCGTGCCGGTGACGCCCTGGCCGAGCACGCCCGCATCGCTGTGAGGCCCGACGGGCACGTCGTGGTCCACCCGGGGTCCACCGCCCACGGGCAGGGGCACCAGACTGCCTTCGCCCAGATCGTCGCCGATCTGCTAGGCGTCGACCCGAGTGCGGTCGCGGTGCGGCAGGGCGACTCCGCCCACCTGCCCCACGGCGGCGGGACCTTCGCCAGCCGCTCGGTGACGGTGGGGGGATCGGCCGTCTTCGTGGCCGTCCAGCGCCTCCGGGAGCGGGCCGCCCGCATCGCCGCCCACCTGCTGGAGGCGGCGCCACAGGACATCGTCTGGGCCGACGGGGCCTTCTCCGTCCGCGGCTCTCCCGGTCGCGCCGTGACCTTTGCCGAGGTCGCCGCCGCGGCGTACCGTCCGGATCGGTTACCGGCTGGGCTAGATCCCGGGCTTGAGGCTTCCGGCGAGTTCACCCTGCCAGGCCCTGTGTTCCCCTACGGCGCCTGCGTCGCCGTGGTGGAAGTCGATACCCAGACCGGCCTGGTGCAGGTGCGGCAGATTGTGGCGGTGGACGATCCCGGCCGGGTGATCAATCCGCTGCTGGCGGAAGGGCAGATCACCGGGGCCGCGGTACAGGGACTGGGGCAGGCGCTGCGGGAGCAGGTGGTATACGATGAGAGCGGACAGCTCCTTTCGGCCACGTTCCTGGACTATGGGCTCCTGCGGGCTCCGGACGTCCCACCCATCGCCGGCGAGTTTCAGGAAACCCCCTCTCCCTTTAACCCCCTGGGCGCTAAGGGGATCGGCGAAGCGGGGGCGATCGGCACCCCCGCCGCCGTGGCCAACGCAGTGATGGACGCCCTGCAGCCGCTGGGTGTGCGCCACCTGGATCTGCCCCTTACACCAGAGAAGGTGTGGAGAGCAATCAGGGACGCGCAGACCCCAGGGTCTGACGCGCCAGTCTCAAGCGCGTCGCCCTCAGGGATCTGACATGGATGAGCAGGTGACGGCGCTGCGCCTGCTGTGGACGCAGGAATTGGTCACGTTCGAGGGACGGTGGCACCGCATCCGCGGTGCCGGCATCAACCCCCTGCCGCGGCGGCCGATCCCCCTTGGATGGGCGGCCACGGGCTGCTGCCACCACTTCATGTCGCCGTCCTGCCTGTCGACAGAACCCTGCTCACCCTGGCGGATGTCCTGGCGCGGGCCATCCCCTTGCCGTCGGCGCTGACGTTAGTCTGCGGGCCCAGCCGCACCGCGGACATCGAGATGACGCCGGTGCGGGGGTGCACGGGCCTACGGCGTTGTGGATTTACCTCCTGCGGTGACCGCCCTCGCGCTCAGCCGTCTGCCATCCGGCCCGGAGGCGGGGCCGCTCATGCCTACTTGCCGGGGACGATACCCTCGCCGCCCGATGGACGGCGCCGGGGCGGAGCCTGTGGAATGGAAGGTAGGCTTGGAGGAAGGGGGGTGAGAGTGCGCCCGCGGGCGGGCGGCAATGAGTCCTCAAGGAGGTGAGGAGGCGGAACCATGAAGCCGGTGCGTTGGTGGGCTATCTGCTGGTTTGTCGGTGTCCTGGCTCTGGTGACGGTCGGAGCCGCCGGACTGGTGGCGGCGCAGCAATCGGCCGAGTACAAGGTGGGTGTCGTCACCTCCCTGTCCGGCGAGCTGGCCTTCGGGGGCAACGTGACCAAGCGCGGCTACGACCTGTGGGCGGACACCCTGAACAAGGCCGGCGGCATCCTGATCGGGGGCAAGCGCTACAAGGTCAGGCTGATCTACGCCGACGACCAGAGCACGCCGGCCACCGCCGCCGTGGCCGGAGAGCGGCTGATCACCCAGGAGAAGGTGGACTTCATCCTGGGCCCTTACGCCAGCGGCACAACCCTGGCCCTGGCACCCATCACCGAGAAGTACCGCGTCCCCCACATCACCGGGTCGGCAGAGTCCCCGCTCATCTGGAAGGGAAAGTTCAAGTACACCTTCGGGACCATCCCCACGGTGACCATCATCGCCCAGGCATCCATCCAGACCCTGGCGCAGGACGTGACGCCCAAGCCGCAGACCCTGGCCATCCTGGGGATCGACGACGCCTTCTCCAAGTTCGCCGCCGAGGCGTTCCGCACCGCCGCCCAGAGGTTTGGCATCAAGGTGCTGCGCTTCGACATCGTGCCGGAGGGTAGCGACTACACGCCGGCGGTGAGTGCGGCCAAGGCGCTGAACCCGGACATCTTCGCCATGGGCTCCCACGAGAAGGCGGCCATTGAAATGATCAAGGCGGCCAAGGAGCTGAAGTTCAACCCCAAGGCCTTCGTGCAGCACTACGGGATGACCACCCCCGACTTCCGCAAGGGGCTGGGCAAGGACGCCGAGTATGTCTTCGGCACCTCGGTGTGGACCCCCAACCTGAACTACCAGGCGAAGATCCTCTTTAAGACACCGCGGGAGTACGCCGCTGCGTTCAAGGCCCGCTTCGGCAGCGATCCGGACTACACCGAGGCGGCCTCCACCGCAGCAGGCATCGCCTTCCAGGAGGCGCTGCGGGCCATCAACGCTGCGCCGCCGCTGACGCAGGCGCAGAAGGACGCGCTGATCGGCGCCCTGGAGCGGCTGGACCTGATGACCTTCTACGGGCCGATCAGGTTCGCCACCTCGGGGGACTACTACCACGACAACGCGGGGCTGCAGCCCATCGCCCTGCAGTACCAGGGCGGGGTGACCGTGGAGGTCGGCCCGGGCAAGCTGCGCCTGAAGGCCCCCAAGTACCCCACGCCCCCCTGGGACAAGCGCTAACTGAGGAGGCCGGGGACGGCGACCCCGTCCCCGGCCGCCCGACAGCATGTCCAGAAACTCCTGCC
>JAVKIA010000012.1:25266-68893 GCA_031459715.1 Armatimonadota bacterium
CGCGGCGGTGAATTCCTGAGGTGCGCTAGCCGTGGAACTATTCCTGCAGACCCTCATCGACGGGGCCCTTATCGGTGGGCTGATCATCGTCGTCGGAGTGGGCTTCTCCCTTTGTTTTGGCGTCATGCACATCGTGGACTTCGCCGTGGGGGAGTGGGTCATGCTGGGCGCGTATGCTGCCTACTGGCTGGTGCGCTACCTGGGGCAGGACCCCATGGTCTACCTCCCCCTGATCTTCGCCCTGTTCTTTGCCGCCGGCTGGCTGGTCTACCCGCTGATCTACCGGGCGGTCAGCGGGCGGCGGCATCACCCGGCGCTGATGGGCCTGGTCTTCACCTTCGGTCTCTCCACCCTGGCTAAAGGCGGTGCCCTCTCCGCCTGGGGCTATCACGTGCGCTCGGTGAGCACCTGGCTCTCCGGGCAGAGCGTCTCCCTGGGGGTGACCACGCTCCCGGCGCTGCGCCTGGCTGGCTTCGTCTTCGGCGTCCTGACCACGGTGCTGTTCATGATCTTCCTCTACGGCACCCGCCTGGGCGTCTCCATCCGGGCCACCGCCCAGGACCGGGAGACGGCGGCGCTCCTGGGGGTGGACGTGCGGCGGGTCGGTGCTCTGGTCTACGCCACCTACGCGGGCCTGACCGGGATGACCGGCGTGCTCATCGGAGCGCTCTTCTCCATCCACGCGGCCATGGGGGCAAAGTACGTCATCTTCGCCTTCTTCGTGGTGGTGCTGGCCGGAATGGGGTATGTCCCCGGCGTGATCGTGGCCGGCCTCCTCCTGGGTCTGATTCAGTCCTTCGTCGGCGTCTACATCAGCGGCCGCTACACTCTCTTTGCCCTCTTCCTCCTCATGTACCTGAGCCTGCTGGTGGCGCCGCGGGGCATCCTCCGCCGCGGGTTGTGACGTGACCACGCCAGCCGTCGAGGTCCGCTCACCTGCCCGCAGCGCCGCTCCCCGCCTCACCCTGGGAGCTCTCCTGGCGACCGCGCTGCTCCTTCTGCCCTTCACCGTCTCTTCTTTCTGGATCCGCATCGCCACTGAGGTCCTGCTGTGGGCGGGGCTGGCCCAGAGCTGGAACATCATCGGCGGCTACACCGGCTACCTCAGCTTCGGGCACGGCGCCTTCTTCGGCCTGGGCGCCTACGTCACGGGAATAGGCATGACCGTGCTGGGATGGCCCTTCCCCGCCGGCCTGGCGGTTTCCGGGGTGCTGGCTGCCGCCCTGGCTGCAGCCATCGGCTATCCCACCCTGCGGCTGCGCGGGGCGTACTTCGCCATCGCCACCTGGGCCTTCGGAGAGATGCTGCGGCAGGTGGCCACGGTGCTCGAGGTCACCGGCGGAGCCTTCGGCATGCGCCTGCCCCCGTTTCTCAACCTGCCGTTCTTCTACTACATCACCCTGGGAACAAGCACCCTGGTCTACGTGACGACATACCTGCTGCTGGAGCGCTCGCCCTTCGGCTACAAGCTGCTGGCTATCCGGGAGCACGAGGAGGCCGCCGAGATGGTGGGGGTGAATACGGTGGGCGTCAAGATCAACGCCTTCGCCCTGAGCGCCTTCTTCCCCGGGGTGCTGGGCGGCATCTACGCCTACTGGCTGACCTACATCCACCCGGATAGCGTGCTAGGCGGGATCATCACCGACCTGATGGTGGTGATGGTCTTCCTGGGCGGCATGGGCACCTTCTGGGGGCCGCTGCTGGGTGCCTTCCTGGTGCAGCTGGTCAGCCGCAGCCTCTGGCTCGTCTGGGGTGAGAGCACCCTCTACCTGGTGATCATCGGCGCGGCCATCTGCATCGTCGTCCTGTTCATGCCGGGGGGTATCGTGGGCCTGCTGGAGGGCCGGCGCGCGCCCCTGCTGGCCCCCCGCGCGGCCTGGCGCTGGTGGCGGGAGCGGGTGAGGTGGTGATCTCCGGTGCTGGAGACGCAGAATCTGACCAAGAGCTTCGGCGGCATCCTGGCCCTGGACGGCCTCTCCCTTACCGTCCCCGCCGGAACTATAGTCGGCCTGATCGGCCCCAACGGCAGTGGTAAGACCACCTTCTTTAACCTGGTCACCGGGGTCTATCCCCCGGACCGCGGCCTGGTGCGCTTCCGCGGTCGGCTCATCACCGGTCTGCGCCCGCACCGCATCGCCCGCCTGGGCATCGGCCGGACCTTCCAGATTCCCGCCCCCTTTGTCAAGATGACCGTCCTGGACGACGTGGCGGTGGGGGCCTTCATCCATGCGGGGACCATGGCCGCAGCCCGGCGCGCTGCCATGGAGATCCTGGAATTCGTCGGGCTGGCGGGAAAGGCCCGGGAGCTGGTCAGCCAGGTGACGCTGGAAGACCGGAAACGGCTGGAGCTGGCGCGCGCCCTGGCCACGCGGCCGGAGCTGCTGCTGCTGGATGAGGTCATGGCCGGGCTGAACCCCACCGAGGTGCGCGCGGCGGTGGAGCTGATCAGGGCCATCCGCGCCCGTGGCATCACCATCGTAGTGGTGGAGCACGTCATGGACGCCATCCTGTCCCTGTGCGAGCGCATCGTGGTCCTGGACCAGGGGCGGAAGATCGCCGAGGACGTCCCGGAGCGGATCGTCACCGACGAGGCGGTCATCCGCGCCTACCTGGGGGAGCGGCGCCGTGCTGCGCATTGAGGGTATAACCGTAGCCTACGGCCAGGTGGCCGCGCTGCGCGACGCCTCGCTGCTGGTATCCCCGGGAGAGATCGTGTCCATCATCGGCGCCAACGGCGCGGGAAAGACCACGCTGCTACGCACCATCTCAGGCCTGCTCCACCCGCTGTCCGGCACCATCCACTTCCAGACTACGCGCATCGACCGGATGGAACCGCACCAGATCGCCCGGCTGGGTATCGCCCACGTGCCTGAGGGGCGGCGCATCTTCCCCTACCTGAGCGTGCAGGAAAACCTGTGGATGGGCGGGCTGCAGATCAGGGAGCGAACTCAGATCGAGGCCCGCCTGGAGGAGGTCTTCGACCTGTTCCCCGTGCTGGCGCAGCGTCGCCGTCAGGCGGGGGGGACGCTCTCCGGCGGGGAGCAGCAGATGCTGGCCATCGCTCGGGCGCTGATGGCCGACCCCAGGCTGCTGCTGCTGGATGAGCCGTCCCTGGGCCTGGGCCCCAAGGTCGTGGATGCCGTCTTCGACGTGATTGCCAAGCTCCACCAGCAGAGGCGCACCGTGCTGCTCGTGGAGCAGAACGCCTACCTCTCACTGGAGGTGGCGGATCGCGCCTACGTCCTGGAGACCGGACGCATTGTCCTGGAGGGAAGAGCGGCGGAGCTGATGGACCACCCTCATGTCAGGCGTGCCTATCTGGGCCGCTGACGCCTCCGCGGCCGTCCTCCGGAGAAGGGAGGAGAGTATGTCTCGCACCACAGTTGCCCTGCCCGGCCCCCGGGCCCAGGAGCTCCTGTCCCTGCGCCAGCAATACGTCCCCCGCGGGGTGGCCACCACCGTCCCCACGTTCGTGGTCGGAGCGGAGGGAGCCCGCCTGCGGGACGTGGATGGCAACGAGTTCATCGACTTCGCCGCCGGCATCGGCGTGGTCAACGTGGGGCACCGCCCCGCGCCGGTGGTGCAGGCGGTGCGCGAGCAGGTGGACCGCTTCCTGCACACCTGCGCCCATGTGGCCATGTACGAACCCTACCTGCGCCTGGCGGAGCGCCTGGCTGCGGTCACGCCCGGTGGCTGGGCGAAAAAGGTCCTCCTGGTGAACAGCGGGGCCGAAGCGGTGGAAAACGCCGTGAAGATCGCCCGCGCGACTACGGGGCGCCGCGCCGTGGTCTGCTTCGAGTACGCCTTCCACGGACGAACGCTGCTGGCCCTCAGCCTGACCAGCAAGATCAAGCCCTACAAGTTCGGCTTCGGCCCCTTCGCTCCCGAGGTCTACCGGGCGCCCTACTCATACCCCTACCGCTGTCCGCGGGGCGGGGACCCCGCCGACTGCCCCATCTGCACCGGGCAGGCCCTGGAGGCGTTTCTGAAGACCCACGTGGACGCCGAGGAGGTGGCGGCGGTGGTGGTGGAGCCTGTGGCCGGCGAGGGCGGCTTCGTGGTGCCGCACCCGAAGTTCCTGCCCACCGTGGCGGAGGTCTGCCGCCGACACGGCATCCTCCTCATCGCCGATGAGATCCAGACCGGATTTGGCCGTACCGGGCGGCTCTTCGCCGTCGAGCATGCGGGCGTCGCTCCCGACCTGCTGATCCTCTCCAAGTCGCTGGCCGCCGGCCTGCCCCTGGCGGCGGTGGTGGGGCGGGCGGAGGTGATGGACGCACCGGGGGTGGGGGGCCTGGGAGGGACGTTTGGCGGTAACCCCGTAAGCTGTGCGGCGGCGCTGGCCGTGCTGGACCTGGTGACCGATCCCGCGTTCCTGGAGCGGGCCGGCCACGTGGGCGCCGCCATCCGGGGCCGCCTGGGCCTGATGGCCGAACGCTACCCGCTGGTGGGAGAGGCCCGGGGCCTGGGAGCCATGGCGGCGTTGGAGCTGGTCCGGGACCGTGCCACCAAGGAGCCGGCCGTCGAGGAGACCACAGCGGTGCTGCACGGCTGCCACGAGCGCGGCCTGTTCGTCCTCAAGGCCGGCGTTTACGACAACGTGGTCCGCCTCCTGCCCCCGTTGACCATCAGCGACGAGGAGCTGGAGACCGGACTGCAGATCCTGGAGGAAGCACTGGCGGCCGCGGCCGCCTGAGCGGGCTCAGTCGCCCGTCTCGCGCATGAACCGCTGCAGGGCCTCCAGCAGCGCCTGCAGGTGCTTGACCACGTCCTTGGTGCTGGGGTACTCTCCCAGCCCCTTCAAATCGTTGGCGATGCGCGCCAGGTCTCGCTGGCATGCCGCTGCGGCATCGCGCACGGCCAGCCTCGCACGCATACCGTCACCCCCTTCACCGTCTGCCGCGCCATCGGCGGTAAATGGGGCTCTCGCCCACCCATATACTGTATCGGCGGTGTCGCGGACGCGCAACACGCACGACGCACGGCGCTCACAGCCTGCCCACGCGGCGGAGCCGGTATCGCTCGTAGATCAGGTCCACCTCCCCTTCTCGCCGCGTGAACTCCACGGGCAGCCAGCGCGCCGCCGCCAGGGTGACGAATCGGGGGCGCTGCGGGTCCAGGCCCGCCGCATCGTAACCCTGGGGGACCAGCAGCGCCGCCTGCTCCTGCGGGCCATCCTGCATCTCCAGCACCAGGTAGTCGCCACGGCGAACCACCGTGGCGCGCATCGTCCCGCGGTAGGTCTCGTAGACGCCGGTCAGCCCGTCCAGCAGGCGCTCCGCACGCAGGGCGGGCACGCTCCAGGGATCCGCGCCCAGGAGCAGGGCCAGGGCGAAGGCGCCCATCTGGTTCAGGGGGTAGCCGCTCCCGTTGGCCAGCAGGGCCACACCCACCCCGCGTTGCGGGACGAACCCGACATAAGCCGTAAAGACCAGCACGCTGCCACCGTGCCCCACCAGCGTCTCCCCGAGGAAGTCCGGGGTGACCTGCAGACCGTAGCCGTAGAAAACCGCGGGCTCGGGCCCCAACAGACCGCGCCGCCAGAAGGGGATGGGAACGCGGGGTTGCCACATGCCGCACAACATGTCGGGAGGCAGCAGGGCCACGCCGGGCCCACGGCCCCCGGCCAGGAACATGGCCACGTACCGCGCCAGGTCCGCGGCGCAGGAGATCAGCCCGCCGTCCGCCTGGATGCCCCCGAAGAGGTAGGCACTGCGGGTGCGCCGCTTCTCCCGGTCGATCACGTAGGGGATGGCGGCATCGGGATCGCCCTGGACATCGTCGGGGCGAAAACCGCTGCGCGTCATCCCCAGGGGCTGCAGGATGTGCTGGCGGACGTAGTCGGGGTAGGGCTGCCCGGAGACCCGCTCGATGACCGCCCCCAGCAGGACATAGCCTTCGTTGAGGTAGAACCAGCGCTCTCCGGGCGAGGCGACGAGCCAGGGCTGTGCCTGGTCGAGGAAGGCCAGCATGTCCTCGATGCCGCTGATGGGGAACCAGCGCTGGGAGGTGCCGACGTGGTGGCGGATGGTGGCTTCGGCGTAGCCCAGCGCCGGCAGGCCGGAAGTGTGCGCCATCAGGTGCCGCAGGCGGATCGGCTCCTCCCCAGGCGGGCGGACAGGGAGGGGGAGGTAGCGGTCCACGGGGTCCTCGAGGTCCAGCAGGCCGCGCTCCTGGAGCTGCAGCAACGCCAGGCAGGTGAGGGACTTGGTCACGCTGCCGACACCAAAGAGGGTCTGCGGGGTAACAGGCAGCCCGCGCTCCAGATCACGGAAGCCGAAGCCGCGGCTCCACACCACTTCCCCCTTGCGAACGAGGGCCAGGCTGAGGCCTGGGAGGCCGGTCTCGCCCATCTTCTCCTGGACGAAGTGCTCCAGCGGTGCCAAGGAGTCAGTCATCGGCATGACCATTCTGCCCGCCGCACCGCTTCCTCCGCAAGACGGCAACGCTTTCGTTGAGCATGACCGCAGGAGATGACGTGCGGGCCCGGGTGCGGCGGGCGTTGCCGCGCGACCTTCCGGCACTGGCCCGCCTCTGCCGCGCCGCCGCCGGTGCGGACGACTATGTCCTGGCCTACCTGGACGAGATGGTGCGCGCCGGTCAGATCCTTGCAGTCCAGGCCGGCCGCCGTCTGGTCGCCATGCTGGGCGTGACCACCTGCCTGGACGGTGCCCTCTGGCTGGGGCAGGCGCGGACCCACCCCGCCTTTCGCCGTCGCGGCTACGCCCGCATGCTGGTGGAGGCGACCATCGCCCATGCGGCGCGGGAAGGGGTTCCGGCGCTGCGTCTGTGGGTGAGCGCGCGCAACCGGGCGAGCCGGAGGCTGGCGGAAGCCGCCGGCTTTCGGCGCGTGGCCGTCTTCTCCCGCCTGGTCGCGGGGACGCTTCCGGGGGCAGGGAATGTGACCGCGGTCCTCCCGCCGGAGGAGGTCTACCGCCGCTGGCGCCGCAGCGTGTTGTGCAGAGCGGGGCAAGCCTACCTGGCGTACCGAGGGCACTTTCTCCCGCCAAGCGCCACTTCACTGCAGCAGATTGCCGGGCGAGGTGAGCTACTGGTGGGACCGAGGGCTGCCTTCATCCTTTGGGCCGGCGAGCCCGGCGTCACCTACGCCTCCGTGCTGTGGGGAGGCATAGAGGCACTGCGCGTGGCCCGGCGCGCCGCCCGCAGCGACATAGTGGCAGTCTTCCTGCCATACGACCGCCACCTACTGATCCGGGCGAAGCAGGCGGGATACCGGTCGGGGTCCTGGGGAAGGCGCGCGGTCCTCTACGAGCGGTCCGTCTGAAGGTCGAAGAGGTCGACCAGGATCTGGGGCGCTAGGCTGTAGTGGGCGTCGGTGGTGGCAACCCGGAGGCCGTGCTCCATTGCACTCGCGGCCATCCACACGTTATTGATGGGGAATCGAGGTCTCCCGCTGGCGGAGGCCAGAGGGTGCGTGTTCCGCGTCGAGCCGGCCGAGGTCCGGCGACTCCTCACCTCCTTGACCATCATCCGGTCCATGGCGATATCCTGTCATGGGATGGCCCTGTCCCTCCGCTCCACCCGCAGGCTGCGTGGGCTGGCGCTGCGGTGCCGCGCGCCTGCCGGGTTCAGAACCGCCTCTTCGGCTGGAAGGACATCGGCCGGCTAACAGCCAGTGCGGCGCTTTCTGCCGTCGGCCTGCACCGATGAGGAGGTGCACAATGAGCAGACAGATGCGGTGGTGGGTGCTGGGGATCCTGCTGGTGCTGGTGCCTGCCCTGTTGGCTGCTCCAGGCCGGGGGCAGACGACGCGCAAAGGGGTCATGGTGGTGGATTTCGAGGACCTGGCGCGGGGCTGGTCGTATACCCGGGAGGTGGTCACCGCCCGGGTGATCTCCAGGCTGCGCGAGGACGCCGCGCTGCGGGTGGTGCCTCGGGAGCAGGTGCAGGACGCTCTGCGCCAGGCCCGCGTGGAAACGGCGGGGTTCCTGGATGTGGAGGCCGCGCAGAAGGTGGCTCGCACCCTGGAAGCCGACTACGTGGTTATGGGGCAGGTGGCCGCGTTCGACCAGCAGTACACTGGAGGGTGTCTTCCCATCGTCGGGTGTGCCTACACGGTGACCGCGAGCGTGACCCTGCGGGGGAAGGTCCTGGACGTGGCCGCTGGCGTCTTCGTCACCGAACCGCGCAGCGAGGCCCGCAAGACGCAGTCGTCGGTCTCGGTCTGGGTGGGTCCCTGGTGGACGCACGTCACCGTGAGCAACTTTGACGGCCAGCTCATCGGCAAGGCCACTCAGGAAGCGGTGGAGGACTTCACCGCAAAGATCAAGCCCTATCTGAGGTGACGCCGCCGCTCCATCGCCTTCAGACCCAGCATCCGCTCCCCGCGAGCCTTCGCCGAAGCAGCCGCGCCTCAGCCCTCTGCAGGAGCCAGGGCCACCTCCCGCCAGGCGGCCAGCAGGGCGGCGGCGATGGCGTCTACCTCCTGCTCGGAGTGCGCCGCGGTCACGGTGACGCGCAGGCGACTGGTGGACGGGGGCACCGCGGGCGGGACGATGGGCAGCACGAAGATGCCGCGCTCGTCCAGCAGGTGGGTCAGGTGCCACGCCCGCTCGTCGTCGCCAACGATCACCGGGATGATGGGGGTGGGGTCGTCGCGCACCGAGATTCCCCCGGCCCGCAGCGCGCCACGCAGACGCCGGACGTGCGCCCGCAGGCGGGCCACCCGATGTGGCTCGGCCTCCATCACGTCCAGCGCGGCCATTACCGCCGCGGCGCTGGCCGGGGGTAGGGCCGCAGAGAATACGAATGCCCGCGAGGCGTGCTTGAGGAAGGTGATCAGGTCGCGCCTCCCGGCGATGTACCCCCCGGCGGAGGGGATGCTCTTGGAGACGGAGCTCATCTTGATGTCGATGACCCCGGGCAGGCAGAAGTGTGCCTCGATGCCCTCGCCTCTTGGGCCGAGGACCCCCAGGGAGTGCGATTCGTCCACCATCAGCCAGGCCCCGTGGCGCCGGCAGATCTCGGTCAGGGCGGGCAGGTTGATGACGTCGCCGTCCATGCTGAAGACGGCGTCCACCACCACCAGCCGGCCGACCCCTTCGGGCACCCCTGCCAGGGCCCGGTCGAAGGCGGTCATGTCGTTGTGTGGAACCCGGACGAACCGGGCTCCGGAGAGCAGACACCCGTCCACGATGCTGGCGTGGTTGAGCTTGTCGCAGATCACCACGTCGTTGCGCCCCACCAGCGCCGAGATGGCCGCGAAGTTGGCCAGGTAGCCGCTGGAGTAAAGGACACAGGCCTCGGCGCCCACGAAGCGGGCGATACGCTCCTCCGCCCGGTCGTGCAGATCGGTGTTGCCTGCTAGCAGCCGCACGCCGTGGGTCCCGGTGCCGTAGCAGGCCAGGGCCTCCTGCGCGGCCGCCGTGATCCGCGGGTCGCCCAGCAGCCCCAGGTAGGAGTAGGAGGATGCCAGCAGCATCCGCCGCCTGCCGATGGTCACGTGGGCGCCGTCGATGGCGGCCACGGGTTGGAGGTATGGGTAGATCCCTCGCCTCTGGATACTCGCCACGCGGGTGGCGAGCTCGCTGATGCGTCTGCTGATTGGGTCCACAGGCCGGCCTCCCGGGCGTCCTCAGCCCGAATGTGCGGGTGTTGTCCGATTCTCTCCGCGGCGGCGGGTCTCCCCCTGGCGCGCCGGAAGAATTCCGAAGGGAAAGAGCCGCCGGCGGTGCCGGCTGTCCGCGCGGACGCTGGAGCAGACAGGGATTTCTCCCCTGATCCCGTAGTGGTACGCGGGAGGAGAGGGCGATGCCGCGGTACGTGATGGAGAGCGCTCCCGCCGCCGAGACCGTCATCAGCGGACAGCGCTACCTCTATTTCGGGGGGACCGGGTACTACACCCTGCAGAATCACCCCGCCGTGCTGCAGGCGGCGGCCGCGGCTCTGGCCCGCTACGGGATGCACCCGGCGACCAGTCGCGGCGGCTTCGGGACTACGCCGCTGTATGTCGCCCTGGAAGCCGCGGCCGCCAGGTTCTTCGGCAGCGAGGACGCGGCCTACATCGCCTCCGGCTACCTCTCCAACCTGGCGGCGCTGCAGGCGCTGGTGGGAGCGGCTGACTTCAGCGCCGTCTTCGTCGACCAGGGTTCCCACTACAGCTTGACCGACCTCCTCCCCGTCCTGGGGCTGCCCGTTGTGCCCTTCGCCCACCGGGACCCCGAGGACCTGCGCCGGGGGCTGCTCACTCACCTGCGGACGGGGCAGCGGGCCCTGATCGTCAGCGACGGCATCTTCCCCCTCATGGGGCACCTGGCGCCGCTGCCCGCCTACCTTGAGGTGGCCTCCGCCTACGATGCCGTGGTCTGGCTCGATGACTCCCACGGGGTGGGTGTGCTCGGCGAGAGGGGGCGGGGTACCTGCGAGCACTACGGCCTGGCATCCGAGCGGGTGCTGTTCGGCGGCACCCTGAGCAAGGCCTTCGGCGCCTACGGGGGCATCATCCCCGGCAGGGGGCCCTTCGTCCGGGCGGTGCGCGCCGGCCACGTCATGACCGGGGCCACCTCGCCCACCTCTTCTGCGGCGGCTGCGGCCCTGGCGGGGATGGAGCTGCTGGAACAGCATCCGGAGTGGCGCATGCAGCTATGGGAGAACGCGCGGATGCTAAAGGCCGGCCTGCGCCGCCTGGGCCTGCCGGTGGAGGATACGCCGGTACCCATCGCCGCCTGGGCGCTGGGGTCGGCCCGGCAGATGGATGCGGTGCAGCAGGCGCTGATGGCCCGGGGCATCTGCATCCAGCGGGCCCACTACGTGGGCGCAGGCACCGCCGGGGTTCTGCGGGTGGTGGTCTTCTCCACGCACACGGCGGAGCAGATCGGCCGGCTGCTGGAGGAACTGCAGAGGGTGCTGTAGCGGCGGCCGTGGCGGCGTGTAGTGCGCCGACCATGGCGGATCCGTCGAAGGGAGGTGATGGTCGGGGGAGGATCGTCCACGGGCCAGGAGCCCGTGCCCACCGGGAATTGTCGGACACAGAGGAGGGTGATGGCTGTGAGAGTCTTTGGCTGGATGTGGGCGGTCGTTCCGGTAGTGGTGGTGGCGTTGTTGGCCGCACCGCTGCCGGCGGGGTCCGCCCAGGCGACCCCGCAGGATGTGCTCATCTTCGGATCCACCAGCGACGTGGAGACCATGGACCCTCAGGTCACCGTGGACAACATCGCCTGGAGGGCCATCTACTACTGTTACGACCGGCTCGTCCAGCTCAAGGGCGGCACCACGGAGGTGGCGCCCCAGCTGGCGGAGTCGTGGACCATCTCTCCCGACGGGAAGACCTTTACCTTCCGCCTGCGCCGTGGCGTGAAGTTCACCGACGGCACACCGCTGGACGCCAGGGCGGTGCAGTTCAGCTTCACTCGCTTGCTGAAGATGGGCAAGGGCGCCGCCGGCCTGTGGGACGGGATCCTGGACGCCAGTGGCATCACCGTGGTGAACCCCACGACCATCCGCTTCACCCTGAAGACCCCGTTCGCGCCCTTCCTGGGGTCGCTGGCCACCGACCAGGCCAGCATCGTCAGTCCGGGCGTGATGAAGCACGAGAGCGGAGGGGACATGGGGCAGGCCTGGCTGGCCGGAAACAGCGCCGGCAGCGGGCCGTTCCGCCTCAAGGAGTGGCGGCGTGGGGAGCGCCTGGTGCTGGAGCGCAACCCCACCTACTGGGGCCGCAAGCCGGCCCTGCGTCAGGTGATCATCCGCAACATCCCCGACCCGGCGGTCCTGCGGGACCTGCTAGAGCGGGGAGAGGTGGACATGGGGGAGACGCTGACGGACGACCAGCTGGACGCACTCAAGGGCAAGCCCGGCATCACCGTCTTCGAGGCGCCTTCATTCCTGGTGACCTACCTGTACCTGAACAACAAGAACCCCTACCTCTCCAAGGTAAAGGTCCGCCAGGCCATCTCCTACGCCATCGACTACGAAGGGATCATTCGCGGGGTGAAGAAAGGCCGGGCGGTGCAGATGCGCGGTCCCATCCCCCAGGGCATGGCGGGGCACGACAAGACGGTCTTCCAGTACACCCGCAATGTGGCCCGCGCCCGGCAGCTGCTGGCGGAGGCCGGCTACCCCCAGGGGTTCGAGCTCAGCCTGCTCATCGACCCGGGCATCCGGGAATGGGCGGACATCGCCACCATCGTCCAGGCCAACCTGGCGGAGGTGGGCATCAAGGTTAAGATCGAAGGGTTCGCCCGCCCTACCATGCGGGCCAAGCTGGACAAGGCGGACTTCGACATGGCCACGGGCTTCTGGACCCCCGACTATCCCGACGCGGACATGTTCACCTGGTTCTGGTTCTACTCCAAGAACGGCGGGCTGGCGGGAAACCGGTCCTTTTACGTCAACCCGC
Source organism: Armatimonadota bacterium (assembly GCA_031459715.1). Lineage (NCBI taxonomy): Bacteria > Bacillati > Candidatus Sysuimicrobiota > Candidatus Sysuimicrobiia > Candidatus Sysuimicrobiales > Candidatus Humicultoraceae > Candidatus Humicultor > Candidatus Humicultor tengchongensis. Next base: position 37,625 of record JAVKIA010000012.1, read on the forward strand.
AGATGGACCGGCTGGTGGTGGCGCAGCGGCAGGAGACCGACCCGGCCAAGCGCCTGGCTCTCTTCCGGCAGATCCAGAAGATCGCCGTAGAGGACGCCGTCTACGTCTACCTGCACCAGGCCATCTACCGCATCCCCATGCGGGACCGCGTCCGGGGCTACGTCTACAACCCCATGCTGCTGTTCATGCCCAACTTCAACGGGATCTCCAAAGGGCCCTAGCCCATGCAGCGCCGGGTGGGGAGGGGCGGCGCGTCGCTCCTCCCCACCTGAGCCGAGGGCGTTCATGGCTCACTTTCTGGCACGCCGCCTCCTCCTGCAGTTCTTGGTCTTCGCCGGCGTGCTGGTCCTGACGTTCCTCATCTCCCACGTGGTCCCCGGGGATCCCGCGCTGCTGCGGGCAGGCCCCAAGGCCAGCGCCGAAACCATCGCCAAGATCCGGCACGACATGGGGCTGGACCGGCCCCTGCCCATCCAGCTGGCCGTGTACGTCCGCGAGCTGCTGCGGGGCGATCTGGGCACTTCCATCCGCACACAGCGCCCGGTGATCACCGACATCGCCGAGCACTTCCCCGCCACCTTTGAGCTGACCACGCTCAGCCTCCTGGTGGTGGTGGCCGTGGGCATTCCCCTGGGCGTGCTCTCGGCGGTACGCAAGGACCGCCTGCCGGACCACTTCAGCCGGGTGGTGGCTATCTCCGGGGTTTCCCTGCCGGTGTTCTGGCTGGGCCTTGTGCTCATCTACGTCTTCTTCGTCCGCCTGGGCTGGCTGCCGGGCACGGGGAGGCTGGACATGGGGGTAGACCCCCCGCCTCCCCTCACCGGTCTCTACCTGGTGGACTCCGTCGCGGCGCGGGACTGGGAGGCGCTGCGCAGCAGCGTGCGCCACCTGCTGCTGCCGGTGTTCCTCCTCTCCTATGTCTCTCTGGCCCCTGTGGTGCGGATGGTGCGCTCCAGCATGCTGGAGGTCCTGGGCCAGGACTACATCCGCACCGCCCGGGCCAAGGGCCTGGCCGAGCGGCTTGTCCTTTACCGGCACGCCCTGCGCAACGCCCTCATCCCCACCCTGACGGTAATCGGGCTTTCCTACGGCACGCTCCTGCAGGGCGCCGTGGTCACCGAGACCATCTTCGCCTGGCCGGGCATGGCCTACTACGCGGTGGGCTCCATGACCTACCTGGACTACCCCGCGGTCATGGGCATTACGCTGGTCAGCGCCCTGATCTACACCACCGTCAACCTGGTCGTCGACCTACTCTACGGCGTGGTTGATCCGCGGATTCGGTATGACTGAGGTCGCCCGCCCCGGGTCCGCCCGCTCCGCCTTCGACCTCAGGTTGCGGGGAGGGCTGGTGGGACGCTGGCTGCTCCGCCGCCCCCTCACCCTGGTGGGTGCCGGGATCGTGTTGCTGGTGAGCGGCACGGGGCTTTGGGCGCCGCTGCTGGCCCCCTATGACCCGCTGGCCATCAGCATCGCCGAGCGGCTGCAGCCCCTGAGCCTGGCGCATCCTCTGGGCACGGACCACCTGGGGCGAGACCTCCTCAGCCGCATCATTCATGGGGCCAGGGTCTCCATGGGGGTAGGGGTGAGCATCGCCGCCCTGGGGGCGTTAATCGGGACGGTGCTCGGCCTGCTGGCCGGCTTCCTGGGCGGAAAGGTCGACGAGGCCATCATGCGGGTCTGCGACATGTTCCTGGCCTTTCCCGCGCTCATCCTGGCCATGGCCCTGGCGGCGTCGCTGGGCCCCAGCCTGGGTAACACCATGCTGGCCTTGGTGATCATCTGGTGGCCCTGGTACGCCCGGATCATGCGGGGCCAGGTGCTGGCCCTGCGGGAGTCGGAGTACGTCATGGCGGCCAGGGCGCTGGGGGCGGGCACGGGGCGCCTCATGTTCCGGCACCTCCTGCCCAACGCCATTCCGCCCATCATCGTCCAGGCCACGCTGGACGTGGGCAACGCCATCCTCATTGCCTCCTCGCTGAGCTTCCTGGGGTTTGGCGCGCAGCCACCGGTCCCTGAGTGGGGAGCGATCACCAGCGAGGGGCGGACGTTCTTGCGCGACTACTGGTGGTACCCTACCTTTCCGGGACTGGCCATCATGGTTACCGTAATGGGCTTCAACCTGATGGGAGACGGGCTGCGCGACCTGCTGGACCCTCGGCTGCGGCGACAGGTCGGTGGATAGCGGTGCCTGCCTGGCCTCTTCCGCAGGGGCCGGAGGGAGCCGGGGGCGCGCCCGTGCTGGCCCGTGCGGGTAGAATGAAAGGAGAGGGGTGAGGAGGAAAGGTGTCCGTCTCCGTCCTGGACCGTCTGACCAGCACAGATCTGCGTTTCGTCGCCCAGACCCTGCTGCCTGAGGAAGACACCGAGCGGGCCGCCCGTCGCCTGCGCGCGGAGGAGGATCTGCTGGACCACCTGCTGGAGGACGACCGTCTCTTCCGCCGCCTCCTGGCCGAGGAGACGGCCATCGTCCGCGTCTCTCCCTGGCTGCTCTTCAGCGTCCTGGTGCGCCGGGTGCGTCGGGAGCTGCAGATGCTCCCCTACACCGTGGAGCAGCACGGCGTGGAGCGGGTTGCCGTCTTCGACGCGGCGCGGGCTGGCGAGCTGCTGGCCGACCGGGAAATCCAGGATTACCTGGTGGCGATGCTCACCTCCTTCACCCGCACCGACAGCTTTCTGGTAGAGGTGGAGGAGGCGGGGCGCATCCGCCGCCGCCGCTTCAGCGACTTCAGCAGCGAGGACATGATCGCCCTGGCGGGGTTGATGCCTGAGGAGCTGCGCTTTCCCATCCTTCGGCGCATCGCCGACATCGCCCTCTTCCTCACCGGCATCTTTCCGGAGTACGTTGCCCCTGCGTCCCGGGCGGGACTGACCCCCCGGCCCACCCGCCCCTGGCGGGTGCGGCGCACATTGGAGGAGCTGGAGGACGAAGGGCGGCGCTTCTACCGCCTGGCCGCGCGCCACGAGATGGCGCGGCGCACCAACATGAGCCGCACGCTGGAGACTCTGGCGGAGACCTTTCCCCTGGCGCGGAAGCCCCTCAACGTCATGGCCACCAAGTACATCGGCACCAGCCGGATGCTCCTCTTCGGCGCCCCCGCCTGACCCCTTCCTCGCCAGCACAATCGGGCCGTCGCCCGATACCTGCAGCCCACGCGCCGCGTAGGCTGGAGGGTCGGGCGCTGCCATGGATCCCACACTCCTTCCCTTCTTTCGCCCCCGGGGGGTCGCGCTCGTGGGGGCGTCCCACGATCCGGGCAAGCTCGGCCATGCGGTGGCGGCCAACCTGGTGCACTGCGGCTACCGGGGCGCGGTGCACCTGGTCAACCCGCGGGGTGGCCGGCTCTTTGACCGTCCGGTCTATCCTCACCTGGCGGCTGTCCCCGACCCGGTTGACCTGGCGGTCCTCATCGTGCCGGCGGCGGCGGTCCCGGATGCGCTGCGTGCCTGCGCCTCCCGGGGCATCCGCGCCGCCGTGGTGCTCTCCGGGGGATTCCGCGAGGTGGGGCCGGAGGGCCAGGCGCTGGAGGAGGAATGCCGCCGCCTCGCCCACGAGCTCGGCATCCGGCTGCTTGGCCCCAACTGCGTGGGTCTGATCGACACCCACCTCCCCCTGGACGTCACCTTCCTGCCGCCGCCGGGTTCCCTGCCGGGGGAGGTGGCTTTCATCTCGCATTCCGGAGCCATTTGCGCCGCGGTCACGGACTGGGCCAGCGGGCAGGGGTTCGGGCTCTCCCTGCTGATCAGTCTGGGCAACCAGGCCGACCTCACAGAGAGCGACGTGCTGGCCCCGGTGGCCGAGGATCCGTACACCCGCGTTCTCACCCTCTACCTGGAGGGGATAGGGCAGGGACGGCGGTTCGTGGAGGAGGCCGCTGCCGTAGCGCGGCGCAAGCCCATCGTGGCGCTGAAGGTGGGGCGGTCGGCCGGCGGACGGTGCGCCGCCGCCTCGCACACCGGTGCTCTGGCCGGAGAGGAGGCGGCCTACGACGCCGCATTCCGCCGTGCCGGGGTCCTTCGCGCCCAGACCAGCGAGGAGCTGTTCGACTGGTCGCGCGCCCTGGCCTGGTGCCCGCTACCGGCGGGGCCCGCGGTGGCGGTGCTGACCAATGCCGGTGGGCCGGGCGTTATCGCCGCCGATGCGGTGGAGCGCAGCGGTCTCCACCTTGCCGAGCTGCAAGCAGAGACCCAGGCCGCGCTGCGTCAGTTCCTCCCTCCGCTGGCCAGCCTACGCAACCCGGTGGACATCCTGGCCTCCGCCTCTCCGGAGGACTACGCCCGTAGCCTGCGCCTGCTGTTGGCCGACCCCGGCGTGCACAGTGCGCTGGTGATCCTGCCACCGCCGCCCCGCGACCCGGCGGAGGCTGTGGTCGAGGCCATCGTCCCGGTGGTTCGCGCCGCCGCCAAGCCTGTGGTAGTGGCGTTGATGGGCGAGGCGCTCGTGCGCGTCGCCGGCGAGCGCCTGCGGGCCGCGCATGTGCCGGAGTACCGTTCCCCGGAGCGTGCGGCGGGCGCGCTGGCCGCTCTCTGGCGACGGGCAGAGGTGCTCGCCCGTCCACCCTCTGTCCCGGTGCGCTTCCCCGATGCCGACCGGGGAGAGGCAGGCCGTCTGCTGGCGGAGCTGTCTTCCGCCACGGGAGAGATCCTCCTCCCCCAGCGTGCCGCACGGGTGGTGGCGGCCTACGGTATTCCGCACGCGCCGGGAGAGTTCGCGGCATCTGCCCATGAGGCTGTGGAGGTGGCACGGCGCATCGGCTTCCCCGTGGCCCTCAAGGTGGTCTCCTTACAGATCGTCCACAAGTCCGAGGCAGGCGGGGTCCTTCTGGATCTGCCCGATGCTGCCGCCGTTGCAACGGGGTTTTTCCGCATTATGACCGACGTGCGCCGGTTTGCGCCCCGGGCGCACGCCCTGGGGGTGTACGTGCAGCCCATGCTCCCTCCGGGGCAGGAGGTGGTGGTGGGAGCGGTGCGCGACCCGCAGTTCGGGCCCCTGGTCATGTTCGGCTCGGGCGGGGTGGAGGTGGAGGAACTGCGCGACGTGGCCTTCGCCCTGGCACCACTCACGGAGGAGGACGCCGACTACCTGCTGCAGACCACCTGGGCGGGACGCAGGCTGCGTGGCTACCGCCACCTCCCCCCTGCAGACCGCTCCGCCGTACGCCAGGTCCTCCTGCGCGTGGCGCAGCTTGCCGATGAGGTCCCCGAGATCGCCGAGGTGGAGATCAATCCCCTGCGGGTCTTTCCGGCCGGGCAGGGCGCGGTGGCGGTGGACACCCGCGTGCGCCTGCAGGCGGCGGACGCCGCCGGGTTGTTGCGGCAGGCGGGCTGAGGGCCGCAGGGACTTCAGCCCTACCGCGCCAGCTCACCGCGCACCGCCTCGATCACCGCCTGCCCCTCGGCGCTGTCCGTGACCAGGTCAATGGCCGCTGGAGAGGCAACGCCCAGGCCGAGCTCCACTGCCCGGCGGATCTGCTCCTGCTGAAAGATAGCGCCGCGCGCCACCGGGCCGGTGGCCCCGTGCAGCCGCAGGAGGGCGACGCCCACCGCGTCAATGGCCACCCGGTCGGTCCCGGCGAGGACCACGCCGGGACGCGCGAGCCTGCCCGACTCCGGGCCACCGTCCACGAAGGCCTCGATCCCGTCCAGGACCACCAGCGCCGGGGTGTAGAGGGTGTTCAGCTCCGCGATGAGCACCCGCTGCAGCGGCGAGGAGTGCAGCTCCCGCATGTAGTCGTAACCATCCGGGCCGGTGCGGGCCACCATGCCCACCGTGTTCTTCAGGGAGAGGGTGAACTGCCCGCCGAAGCGGTGTGTCTTCAGGCAGCAGGTCTGGACGATGGCGTCGGCCTGCTCCAGCAGGGTGGGGAAGAGGACACCGCGCACCCAGTGCCATCCTGGCCCAAAGCGCGACCGCCAGGCGGACGAGGGCAGGCTGTCCAGGGCGACCAGGCGCACCCCCATCTCACGGCCCATGGCCTTCAGCCCCTTCTCCTCCATGACCTGCTCCGTCTCCCCCATGCCGCTGCGGTCGGCGACTGTGATCTCCCGTGCTCCGGCATCGCGGCAGACCTCGATCAGCGTGCGCAGGGTCTCCACATGTGTGGATCCGGGGAAGGGGTGGCTGCTGTTGAGGTTGGGCTTGAGCACCACGGAGCGCCCATGCAGCCGGAGGGGGTCCAAAAGGCGCAGCGCCCTCAGCACCCCCTCGCGGTGCTTCTGGGTGGCCACCAGGGCCACCCGCGCCCGGAGCGGTGCTCCCATCACAGGCACCGCTCCGGGCTGGGAGGAAAAGCGAAAGGGCCACAGCCGCAGCGCTGCCATCCCTCCCACCGTGGTGACGGCGGCGCGCAGGAACCCGCGGCGGCCCAGACGCATGGCTTCTCCTCTACTCTACGACATCCGTGCCGGGCATCCCCTCAAGGGGTGTCCGCCACACAGGTGGATGTGGAGGTCTAGAGTGCCTGCTGTGTGGGCAAAGACTGATTGCGGGGGCGACGGCCCCAACACCCAGGAACGGGTGCCGTTCGGTGCGACGGCCTCTCACTGGTCTCAAGCCCTAGCGAGGTCCCGGTCGCCACTCCCCCGCAAAGACCTCTTCGGGGCGGAGCCCAGGGCTCCGCCCCGTTGCCATCTGGTATACTAGCCCTAGCCCGTCATGGCCCGAGCTCAGACCTTTACGGAGTTAGAGATCCGCCTGTTCGAACGGCCGCGAAAGCTTCCTTTCCGCGGCCGTTCGGTCAAGACGCTAACCGCGTTCCTGCGGCGGGAGGCCAAACGTGCCGGACCGTGGTTGGAGCGGGTTGCCGACGTGGTGGAGGCACTGGGACGCGAGGGGTGGCGCTACCGGGGCTTCACCGGCAAGGCCCTGATCCTGGCGCACCTGCGCCCTGTGGACGGGGAGGAGGTGCGGCACTACCTCTCGCAGCGGTTTGGTCAGGAGGTCCTGCCCCAGATCGCCATCCGCGAGAGGACCAGTGAGGATGGCCCGCCGCCGCTGCCCAAGGCAGACGACGAGCTCTCCCGCGAGCTGCGCCGGCTGATTGGGGCGGAGAAGCACAAGGAAGACCTCTACCTGGGCCACCCGCCCGAGGAGTTGAGCGAGCTGCTGCTGGACATGTCCTTCCTGGCACAGGAGGCGCTGGAGGACGGCGAGGTCTCCGCTCTGCTGGACCGCGTCCGCGAGGAGCACGAGCGGGACGACCTCTACCGCGATCTGCACAGCCGCTACCTCAGCCTCATGGAGCGCACGGGCTCGGGCGATCCGGCCACGGAAGAGGCCTACTGGGACCTCTTCTCCTACATGTCCCGCAAGCTGGCCAAGCTGATCCCCCCGCTGCAGGGCTTCCTCGACCGACGCGGGTTCACCGACCTCTGCGAACACGAGGCCACCGCCTTCCTGGCCGCGGCCCTCTACCAGGCGCTGTCCATCGTCGAGTCGCCGGACGAGCGGTGAACCGGACCCGGCGCCGGGGCCTGGCCCGCCTGGCGCTGGGGGCGGGCCTGGCCACCGTACTGGCGGGCGGGGTGGCGCTGCTGTGGTGGCAGGGTGCGCCGCCCGCTTCGCCCCCACTGAGTACCCTGCTGCCGCCCGGCAGCGTGGTCACCAGCCAGGGACGCGTGGAACTGGACGGCCGCCCTCCGCAGGAGATCGCGGCCACTGCGTACCTCCCCGCGTACCCCGAAGGCCCCGCGAACCTGCGGCGCGCCGTGCTCGCCGGGTACGACCGCTGGCGGCGCCGCTGGCGCCTGCTCATGCTTCTGCCCCTGGCGCAGATCCCCGCCTCGCTGCAGGCGGGCCCGCTGCTGGGCGGACGGGACGCCGTGGTCTTTCCCGAGTACGCCACGAACGGCACCGTGCGCTATCGCGTCGTCGGCCTGCGCCGGGGGCGGCCCGTGGTGCTGCACGTGGGACAGAGCCGTGGGACGGTGGAGGTCGTGGGCGGGGTGATCGCGGAACGCGACCCCGCCGGGGCGCGCGGCCTGCGCTGGGACGGGCGGAGGTTTCGTCCCGTGCCTCCGCCCCCGCCGGTTCCTCCCGCGCTGGTCTGGCGCTACTGGACCGACCGGGACGGCGTTCCCCACGGCGAGGCCGACCTGGTGGTGCTGGTCCCGGGCCAGCGCCTGGTGCCGGTGCGCCAGGGCGGGGGACCCACGGTGGTTCCCATTCCGGATGCTAACCTGCACGTCCTCGACGGGGCGTTCCGCGCGCACCGCCCCGGCACCTACAGCGTGATAATCCCGGACTTCCTCAACCGCCCCGGGGGGAGCTTCCGGCTGACCGTCGAGGTGATCAATGTTCACCCTTAGCACCTACCAGGCCCGGCTGGAAGAGCTGGAGGTTGAGCTCAACCGGGAGACGTACCGCCAGTACGCCGGCCTGCCCTACGACGAGACGCGGATGAGTGCCCTCAGCCGGGAGATCGAGCGCTTGGCGGTGGAGGCGCTGCAGACCATCCCGCCCCAGGAGTTTCCTCGCTGCCTGCTCTACGCCACCATCCGCAACAGCCGCGCCTCGGACTACACCCGCCTGGACAGCGAGATCTACCGCCGGCGCAACGAAGAGGTCCTCCTGCAGGATGAAGGCGAGACGGTCAGCCTGAGCAACTGGCGGCTGTTCAACCACCGCCACGCGCGCGACGCCACACGTCGCAGGCGCGTCTTCCTGGGGCTGCTGGAGCGCGCGGAGGTGCTCTCCCCCCTCCTGGCGGAGCGGTTTGCCCTCAGCCGGGAGGTCGCCGGCCGCTACGGGCGGACGCCCCTGGATATCTACCTGGAGGAGGAACGCGTCGACCTGGCGGCGCTGCAGCGGCTCGTGGAGCAGACGGCGGCGGCGGCGCAGCCGCACTTTGCCCGGGAGCTGCAGCACTATGCGGAGACGCTGCTTGGCACCTCACCGGACTTCTACGACGACTACTACGTTTTCCTCAATGTGATCTACGAGCCACTGGACCGGTTCTTCCGGAAGGTGGACTTGGACCGGCTGCTGCGGACCGTCTGCGAGGAGCTGGGGTTTTCCTTCGCCCGGATTCAAATCGATGCCGCTCCCCGTCCCGGCAAGCACGCCTCTCCGGTTTGCTTCGGCGTGCGCATCCCCGGCGAGGTCTACGTTCTCTACCAGCGGACCAGCCCTGTGGTCGACTACACCGGCTACTGCCACGAGCTGGGTCACGCGCTGCACTTCGCCTCCGTGTCGCCGGAGCGCTCCTACGCGGACCGCTACCTCATCCCCGCCGGGGTGGCGGAGCTTTTCAGCACCCTCTTCGAATCCCTGGGTACCACGCCGCAGTTCCTGGCGGAGGAGGCAGGCCTCCCCGCGGCGGCCATCGACGACCTGGTGGCCAGGGAGCGCTTCATGGAGCTGTACTTCCTCACCTTCTACGGCGCCAATTCCCTGTTCAAGCTGCGCTACTGGAGGGAGGCTCCGGACATGGACGCCGCCGACCGCCTCTATGCCGACCTCTACCGCCGCTACGTAGGGCTACCCATGCCGGGGCGCTACTGGCAGACGCACCACGTCCTCGCCCTGCACGACGTCTACGCGCCGTCCTACCTCCTGGCCAAGGTGCGGATGGTGGAGCTGCGCCGGCTGCTGGAGGAGCGGTTCGGCGTGCGCTGGTGGCGTCAGGCCGAGGCGGGGCGCTTCCTGCGAGAGGAGATGATGGCGCCTGGCCGGGCCCTTCCCCCGGAGATGTTCTCCAGGCTGGACGCGGAGCCGTATCTGCGGGCACTGGGGGTGGTCTAGGTGCCTCCGGCCTGGTCGTCTCCACCGGCCGGCCGGACCACGGTTTCGGGACGAGCGGCCCCGGCAAGGGGAGCCTCGGGTATGGCGGCCTCGGGAGGGGAAGCCTCGGGGCGGGCTGCTTCGCGAATAGCCTGGAGCACCTCGGCCACAACCACCTGAAGCGCCGCCGCCACCGGCACGGACAGCAGCACCCCGATGATCCCCAGGAGCTTGCCGCCGACCAGCAGAGCGATGACCGTGAGCAGCGGAGAGAGCCCCACCGCCATGCGCATCACCCTGGGCACCACCAGGTTCGACTCCAGTTGCTGCACGCCGATGTAGAAGGCGATCACCGCCAGGAACCACCACCAGGGCGGCTGAAAGAGGGCCAGGAGTACGGCCGGGATGGCGCCGATGATGGGACCGATGATGGGGATCAGTTCGGTGATGCCGGCAACGAGGCCCAGCAGCAGGGGGTAGGGCAGGCCCAGCGCCCAGGTGCCGATGCCCACCACGACGCCGATGATCAGCCCCAGGAGGAGCTGCCCCCGGACCCAGCCGCCGAACTTGAGCCCCACCCGATGCAGGATCCCTTCCACCCGTGCGGTCTGGGTCGGAGGGAAGAGGGAGAGGAAGGCCTGCTTAATCTGGCGGCCCTCCAGCAGCATGTAGAAGGTCATGAAAAGCACGGTGACCGTGGAGACCAGCCCGCCGAAGAAGCGGAAGACCACACCGGCTGCGGTCCCGAAGTAGCGGCTCAGCCCGGCGAGCTCCTGGGGCAGGCGTGCGACCAGGGCGGAGATGTCGGGCAGCCAGGAGTAGCGCTCCTGCAGGACGCGGGCCGACTCCTCAAGCCGGGCCAGGAACTCGGGGAAGGAAGCGAGGAACCCCCGGGTCTCCGCCACCAGCGGGGTGACGATGATCCCACCCATGAGCACAACCACCACCAGGATGGCCGCATACACCAGGAGGATGGCGCCGGTCTTGGGGATGTGCCGCTGGCGTCGGCCCACGCGAATGCGCTGCAGCAGGACGACCAGCGGGCTGATACCTGTGGCCAGGATGGCGGAGATGAGCACAAGCAGCAGGATCTCGGTGATCAGGGTGAGCAGGCGGATCAGCCCCGCGACCAGCAGGACTATCAGGCTGACCAGGACGGTAGTGGTGACCAGGTCGCGCGGCCGGGCCATCGGGGTTTCTGGTTCGCTGCCCGGGCGACGGTTCCTGGACCGTCCGCAGTTGACACCCCTGCGGTGGTTCCCGCGCAGTTGACACCCCCGCGGGCGGTTCCTAAGATGAAGCCGAAGGCGACGCTCCGCGGTAGCTCAACCTGGTAGAGCGTCCGGCTGTTAACCGGAGGGTTGCAGGTTCGATTCCTGCCCGCGGAGCCAGTTTTGCTTGCTACGCGGCTTCCCGGACGGCCTGGGCGAGGACGGCTTCAGTGTGGCTGGTGCCGAGCAGGTCCGCCCCCGCGTGGAGCAGGGCCAGGGCGTCCTGGTAGGTGCGGATGCCACCCGCGGCCTTTACGCCCAGCCGCCTGCCCACCGCGCGCCGCAGCAGGGCCACGTCGGCCACGGTGGCTCCCTTGGGCCCGAACCCGGTGCTGGTCTTGACGTAGGCCGCGCCGGCCCGCGCCGCCAGCCGGCAGGCCAGACGCTTCTGGCCGTCGTCAAGGTAGCCGGTCTCCAGGATCACTTTGACCGGCCGTCCCTCCGCGGCCTCGACCACGGCGCGGATGTCGTAGAAGACCGTAGCCAGATCTCGCTGTCGCAGGGCCCCCACGTTGAGCACCATGTCCACTTCCTCGGCACCGCGAGCCAGCGCCTGTCGGGTCTCCTGCACTTTGGTCTCCGTGGTCTGCCCGCCGTGGGGGAAGCCAACGACGGCCACCAGCTTCACTCCGGCCCCGGCCAGGAGCCGCGCTGCCGCAGCCACGTGGCAGGGCTTGACCACCAGCGCCCGCACACCCCAGCGCACGGCGACCTGCACGCCCCGCGCCAGGTCCTGCTCGGTGGCGTCCGGGCTGAGGACGGCGTGCTCGATTCGTGATGCCAGCTCCTCCACCTGCATCGTCTTCCCCTCAGGCGGCTTCCACCCGGATGTGCGTGACCTGCTCTGTCCCCGCCTTGGGCATGCAGACCTCCAGCACCCCGTCGCGGTACCTGGCCCGCGCCTGACCCGGCGCCACCGGCAGCGGCAGGGGGATGATCCTTCGCCGCCCACCGGCGGCGAGGGTGAGGGTCTGTGCGCTCAGGCTGACCTCGATGCGGTCGGGATCGGCGTCAGGCAGTTCGGCGCGCAGGACCAGCATGGTCTCCGTCTCCCACATCACCGGCGCGTCGCGGAAGAGTGGCGGCCGGCAGCTGTAGACCTCCTCGAAGAGGTGCTCCATGGACTCGCGCAACGTGATCAATTCGTCCAGGACATCCCACCGCCCGGGACGCATGTCCGCCTCCTGCCGCCCCTGCGCTTCCTTCCCTCCCCAGGATAGGCAGCCGCTCCCCGGGCCGGCATCGGGTTGGCGCCTGATTCTTCCCTCCCCCGGGGTGGCCGTCCGTGCATATACCTGGGGATCGGCGCCAGGGGAGGCTGTCAGCACTCTTGACCACGGCCCCGCCGCCTCGGTCATCGGCTTCCTGGGCAACGAGGGAGTGGCGATCTTTCGCATTCGGGTGGGGCGGGAGATCGGCAGCGCGGCGCTGGTCGCCGACGGCTACCACGCGCGGGTGGACGGCTGGACGAGCCTGGCCGTGCTCGCGGGGGCGGTGGGAGTCTGGCTGGGCTACCCGCTGGCCGACTCGTTCGCCGGGCTGGGCATCACCGCAGCCATCCTGGTCATCGTGTGGCAGTCGGGGAAGGCGGTCTTTACCCGGATCCTGGACGGGGTGGAGCCCGAGGTCATCGAGGCACTGGTCCACGCCGCTGGGCACGTGCCCGGGGTGCAGGGGGTCACCGACGTGCGTGCCCGCTGGATCGGCCACTACCTGGAGGCAGAGTTGAATGTTGCCGTGCCCGCCACGCACTCGGTGGCCGAAGGGCACCGTATCGCCAGGGAGGTCCACCACCAGCTCCTGCACCACGTCCCCTACCTAAAGTCGGGCCACCATCCACGTCGATCCTGCCGGTGAGTTCGGAGAGACCCACCACCGGATCTCCGCTCACACGCACGACGGGCTGCCGGTGCACTCCCACTAGGGCCCCTCAGTTGCGCCCCATTGCTCGATATGGACCGACCGTCCGTAGTGCAGGGCTCCGCCGGCCTCCACCATCTCCAGATAGAAGGTAGCCAGCAGCAGGATGGCGACTTCGTTAACAGGCGTCATGGCGATCGTCCCTCCAGGCTGGTGTCTGCTACCGCATGGCTCGCAGGCGGGGATTGAGGACCTCTTCCAGGGCGAAGCCGGTGAAGGCGAAGCCCAGGACGGCCAGGGTGATGAGCAGCCCCGGCGGGAAAACCCACCAGAGCCAGGCGCCGCTGAGGAAGGCGCTGCGCACCTGCGCGTAGTACAGGATCGAGCCCCACGACTTTGCCGTGGGATCTCCCAGGCCCAGGAAGGAGAGCGAGGCTTCAATCAGGATGGCGTTGCTGGCCGCCAGGATGAACTGCGCCAGGGAGAGCGAGAGTACCCCCGGCAGGACTTGCCGCCGGAGGATGCGGCCGGCGGAGGCGCCCACCGCCCGCGCCGCGTCCACGTAGTCCAGCGAGCGCAGCGACACCACCTGCGCCCGCACCACCCGGGGCCGGCCGCGCCCACACCAGCAGGCCGATGACCAGGATGATGTTCCAGAAAGCCGGTCCGGCATACGCAGCCCGCAGGATCATCAGCGGGAGGAAGGGGATCACCAGGACCACGTCCACGACCCGCATAAGGGCCACGTCCAGCCAGCCGCCGAAGTACCCGGCCACCGTGCCCACCGCAGTCCCGATGCCGACGGCCACCAGGGCGGCGAGGAACCCGATCACCAGGGAGATGCGCGCGCCGAAGACAAGTTCGCTGAGAATGTCCTGCCCGATGTCGTTGGTGCCCAGGGGGTGGCTGCGCGAGGGGGCCTCGAAAGGCCCGCCGCTGGTCTCCTCAGGATTATAGGGGGCGATCCACGGCGCGAAGACGGCGGCCACGGCCAGCAGGGCGAGCAGCGCCAGCCCCGCCCCTCCCACCGCCCCCAGAGGGCGGCGGGGCCGGAGGCGCACGGGACCGGCGCCGGCGGCCACGGCGGTGGCGGTGCTCATGACGTCCTCAGCCTGGTACCGACCTCAGGCATGGCGCACCCGGGGGTCGATCAGGGGGTAGAGCAGGTCGGCCAGCACGTTGGCAGCGATGACGCTCACGGTGAGGATAAGGAAGGTGGCCTGGATCACCGGGTAGTCGCGGTTGAGCACTGCCTCGTAGAGGAGCCGGCCGAGTACCGGACAGGAGAAGACCGTTTCTATCACTGTGGCGCCGCTGGCGATGAATCCCAGGTTGAGCATGAAGACGGTGGAGATCGGCAGCAGGGCGTCCGCCAGCGGGCGCAGGCGGAACCCGGCGTGGGGAGCCTTCAGGCGAAAGACCACGGTCTGGGGATTGGGCGCGTCCACGCCCTCCAGGTTGCGCGTGGTCGGCGTCCAGCGCGAGTGGGTCACTTTCTGCACGTACTCAAAGGTGAACTTCACATCCTCCGACGTCAGCGCCCGGCCATCGTGCCAGCGTAGGTTTGGATGAAGGCTCAGTGTCCAGGTGCGCCCGTCGCCGGATACCCTGACTTCACGCACCAGCCAGGGGATGGGCTCGTTGTTGGCGTCGGGGTAGAAGAGGGGGTCGTAGACCAGCGTCATGATGTTCCAGCCGGGATAGCCGCTCTGGTAGGTATAGGGATTCAGGCTTCCCTCGTCCCGCGTGATGGCGAGGCGCACGATGCCGGTCTGTGCCAGACCTGCGGCCGGCAGGGTTACCAGTACGGGGACCAGGATCAGGGTTAGCCCAGCCCTCATGTCGTTCCTCCCGGATCCGTACCAGCCTGACCCTGGAGAGACCGGCTCCGGAGCAGCCGGTGGAAGGACGTCTCCGTGATCAGATGGAAAGGTCTTCCGGACAGGGTCACGGGACGCTCGAGATTGGCGCGCCAAGGGAGTCGGGATGCAGGACAGTTCGCCACATCATGGACATCACTCCGGCCGCGACCGTGAGCTGGTCTCCCCCGGCACGCCGCCGGCTTCCGGCCAGCCAGCTCCTGGGATCGCTGGGGGCCACCATCACCGCTACGGGGCCGGCGTCCCATGCACCTGTGGCCGGGAGTGCCTCTCCTGTCAGGAGGCGAACCTGAGTGTAACCTGCGGGTGCGGGTTCGAGGCCAAGCAGTTCGAGTACGGGCTCGACCGCCGGCTGGCGAGCCACGCTCACCACGCCGCGGGCCACGGCCTGGGGGAGGCTCACGACCACCAGGCGATGATGGCCGATCCCCGCTTTGCCCGCTTCATGGAGGCGGACATGCGCCGCCGCTTCCTCTGGTCGCTCCTGCTGACGGTCCCGGCCGTCCTCTACTCACCCCTGGGGGCCAACTTCCTGAGGGTCAGCCTGCCCCGGCCCATCCCGGCTAACTGGATTCTCTTCTTCCTCACCACCCCCGTGGTTTTCTGGGTGGGCTCTGTCTTCCTGGCCGGCGCCTTCCGCTCGCTGCGGAAGAGGACCCTGAACATGTCGGTGCTGATCAGCGTGGGTGTGCTGGCGGCGTACCTGTTCAGCGTCCTCATCACCCTGCTGCGCGCCGGGGAGACGTTCTACGAGGCGGCGGCCATGCTGGTCACCTTCGTCCTGTTTGGCCACTGGATGGAGATGCGGTCCCGGCGCGGTACCTCCGAGGCTCTGCGGGCGCTCTTTAGCCTGGTCCCGCCCAGGGCGCGCGTGGTGCGGGACGGCGCCGTGGCGGAGATCCCTACCAGCGAAATCAAGGTTGGCGATCTTGTGGAGCTGCGTCCGGGGGACCGGGTGCCAGTGGACGGCATTGTCACCGAGGGCGAGACCGCGGTGGACGAGGCCCTGGTCACCGGTGAGTCCATCCCCGTGCCCAAGGGGCCCGGGAATCCCGTGATCGCCGGAACCATCAACCAGTCCGGTTCGGTCCGCTTCAGGGCCACGAAAGTCGGCGACCAGACCGCCCTGGCCCAGATCGTCAGACTGGTGGAGGAAGCTCAGGCGTCCAAGGCGCCCGGGCAGCGGCTGGCTGACCGCTGGGCCCAGTACCTGGTAATCCTGGCCGTGGGTGCCGGCATGGCCACCTTCGGCTTCTGGTACGGGTGGATGCGCGAGCCTGTGCTGCTGGCGCTCACCTTTGCCATCTCCGCCGTGGTCATCGCCTGCCCGGACGCTCTGGGATTGGCCACGCCCACCGCCGTGGCCGTGGGCACCGGACTGGGGGCCAGCCACAACATTCTGATCAAGAACGCCGCCACGCTGGAGCAGGTCTCCCGCATCACCGCCATCGTGCTGGACAAGACGGGGACGCTGACGGAGGGACGGCCGCGCATCACCCAGGTGGTGGGCGCCAACGGGGTTTCCGCGGACGAGGTGGTGCGCCTGTCCGCCGCGGCGGAGGCCCGTTCGGGACACCCCCTCAGCCGGGCCGTGCTGGAGGAAGCCGAGCGGCGGCATATTGAGGTCGATCAAGCCATCACCGACTTCGAGAACCTGGCCGGGCACGGGGTACGCGCCACAGTCGGCGACCGCGAGGTCCTGGTGGGTACGGCCAGGCTGATGCGCCAGCGGAACGTCGATCTCCGCCCGCTGGAGAGCGACCTGCAGAGGCTGCTTGGGGAAGGCCAGACCCTCATGATCGTCGCCGTGGACGGCCGGGCGGTGGGCGTGGTCGCTGCCGCCGATCCCGTACGCCCCACCTCCCGCCGCGCCGTCCTGGAGCTGAAGCGTCTGGGGATCGAGGTCGCCATGATCACCGGCGACAACCTTCCCACCGCGGAGGCGGTGGCCCGCCAGCTGGGGATTGCCCGCGTCTTCGCCGAGGTCCTCCCGGAGCAGAAGGCACAGTACGTTAAGCGGCTGCAGCAGGAGGGCAGGTTCGTGGCCATGGTCGGCGACGGGGTGAACGACGCGCCGGCCCTGGCCCAGGCGGACATCGGCATGGCCATCGGTGCCGGCACCGATGTGGCCATCGAGACGGCGGACGTGGTGCTGATGCGTTCCGACCCGGCCGACGTGTTGCGGGCCATCTTCCTCTCCCGCGCCACCGTGGGCAAGATGCGGCAGAACCTCTTCTGGGCGTCCGCATACAACATCCTGGCCATTCCCGTGGCCGCGGGCCTTCTCTACCCGCGGTTCGGCATCATGCTGCGGCCGGAGTGGGCCGCCCTGCTCATGTCCGCCTCTTCGGTGATCGTGGCCACCAATGCGGTGATGCTGAAGCGGGTGGGGCGCAGGCTTCAGGAGATGTGAGATCATGACCCAGGCCGAACAGCTTGCTGCCTTTGTCGTCGCCACCTCCTACCAGGACCTCTCCGCCGAGGCGGTGCGGCAGTTGAAGATCCGCGTGCTGGACGCGCTGGGCTGCGCCATCGGCGCGCTGGACGGCGAACCGGTGCGGCTGGTGCGGGCCTACGTGGAGGAGTTTGCCGGGGCCCCCCGGTGCACGCTCATCGGGGGCGGGGCGGCTGCGCCGGACCGGGCCAGCCTTTACAACAGCGCTCTGGTGCGCTACCTGGACTTCAACGACAGCTACGTCGCTCCAGGCGAGACTTGCCATCCCAGCGACAACCTGGGGGCGGTGCTGGCCGCCGCCGAGTATGCCGGTGGCGACGGACGCAGCCTGCTCACTGCCCTGGCCGTGGCCTACCAGGTGCAGTGCCGCCTATGTGATGTGGCCCCGGTGCGGGCCAGGGGCTTCGACCACACCACCCAGGGCTCCTATGCCGTGGCGGCCGGCGTCTCCCGGGCCCTGGGGCTGGATGCGCAGCGCACCGCCAACGCCCTGGCCATCAGCGGGACCGCCTTCAACGCGTTGCGGGTCACCCGCACCGGGCCGCTCTCCCACTGGAAGGGCCTGGCTTATCCCAACACCGCCGCCTCCTGCACCCACGCCACCTTCCTGGCAGCGTGCGGGATCACCGGTCCGCCCCTGGTCTTCGAGGGCAACAAGGGCTTCATGGAGTCCATCGCCGGTCGATTCACCATCGACTGGTCCCGGGAGGACCTGGAGCGGGTGAGGCGGACCAGCGTGAAAAAGTACAATGCGGAGTTCCACTCGCAGTCCACGCTGGAGGCGGTTCTGGAGCTGCGGACCGAGCACCGAATCCGAGCGCAGGAAGTGGAGCGCGTGGAAATCGACACCTTCGACGTCGCCTACCACATCATTGGCGGCGGGGAGGAGGGGGACAAGACGGTGGTCCGCACCAAGGAGGAGGCAGACCACAGCCTGCACTACATGACCGCAGTGGCCCTGCTGGACGGGCAGGTCCTTCCCGAGCAATACACGCCACAGCGCATCCACAGCGGCGACGTGCAGACGCTGCTGCGGAAAGTCTCGGTGCGGCCGGTGGAGGAGTTCAGCCGGCAGTTCCCGGCGCGCATGCCCTGCCGCGTTCGCATCGTCCTGGGCGATGGGCGAATACTGGTCCGGGAGAAAGAAGACTACGAAGGGTTCTGGACCCGGCCGATGGGCTGGGAAGGAGTTGTGGCCAAGTTCGACCGCCTGGCCGCTCCCTATGCGGATGCCGGTCTGCGGCGGGAGATCGCTGAGGCGGTGGAGCACCTGGAAGGAATCACCGTGGCCGACCTAATGCGCCTGCTGGCACAGGTCCGCCGGCCGGAGTGAGCCGGCGGGGGTCCGCACCGGTGTGAGGTAAGCCAGACCCGAAGGAGGAACGATCATGACCAGAGCACGTGGTGGTGCCAGGAGTGGTCGGCGCAGGGTCGCGGCGCCGGCCAGGCGACCGCGACCCGCGCGGGCGGGGACAGTCCCGGCGCTGCGGGAGGAGGCGGCGGTTCCCGCCGCGCCGGAAGCCCGCGCGCCGCTGCTGGAGCGTTCCCTCCCCTTCCTCAGGATGAATGACCGCCCGCCCAAGCCGCGCACCCGGGGCGTCACCGAGATCCGCGGCCCGTACTACACCCCACTGGGCCGGCGATACCTGGAGGACCTGCTGGAGAGCATGGGGGCCTACGTGGATTCCCTGAAGTTCGCCGGCGGGTCGTTCTCCCTGATGCCGCGGCGGGTAGTGACGGATCTGATCGACCTCTGCCACCGCTATAACGTACTGGTCTCCACAGGGGGCTTCATCGAGTACGTGCTCACCCAGGGGGCCTCCGCCGTGCAGCGGTATATCGAGGAGTGCAAGGCGCTGGGCTTCGACATCATCGAGCTCTCCACCGGCTTCCTCAGCATTCCCAGCGACGACTGGCTGCGCCTGGTGGAGAAGGTGCGCCAGGCCGGGTTGAAGGCCAAGCCGGAGGTGGGCATCCAGTACGGCGCCGGCGGCGCCACCGCGGCGGCAGAGCTGGCCGCAGAGGGGACGCGCGACGTGGAGTGGGCCATCGCCCAGGCCAAGCGGTTCCTCCAGGCGGGCGCTTCCATGATCATGATCGAGTCGGAGGGCATTACCGAGAGTGTGACCACCTGGCGCACGGACATCCCCGCGAAGATCGTGAACACCCTGGGCCTGGAGGCGGTGATGTTTGAGGCCGCCGACCCGGATGTCTTCTCCTGGTACATCAAGAACTACGGCCCGGAGGTGAACCTCTTCGTCGACCACAGCCAGATCGTGCAGCTGGAGTGTCTGCGCTCGGGGATCTGGGGGACGAAGAGCACCTGGGGCCGGGTGGTGACCTATAAAGGGTGATGGGAGGGATGGTGCGTGGCCAAAGATCCGTTCACCCAGGCACTGCGCCGCCGTGACCAGATCACCATCACCACCATCGGGCGGCGCACCGGGCGGGCCATCGCCCTACCCGTCTGGTTCGTCCTGGAGCGGGGACGGGTGTGGCTTCTGCCAACACGGGGGAGGCGGAACCACTGGTTCCGCAACCTGTTGGCCAACCCCACGCTGACCGTGCGCGCGGGGCGGTACCGCCGCACCTTCACCGTGCGGCCGCTTGAGAACAAGACCGTGGCCCGTCGGGTAGCGGCCCGGTTTCGCGCCAAGTACGGGCCAGAGCAGGTGGGGGAATACTACAGCGGTTTCGACGCCGCAGTGGAGGTCCGCCTCTTGTAAGGGAAGGAGAGGGTAGAGCGAGAATGCTTCTGCCCTCCGGCACAGGGCGCAGCGACGCTGCTTACCCGGTGAAGTCCTTGAGGTGGCGAGCGCGGCCGCTGTGGCGCAGCTTGCGCAGCGCCTTGGACTCGATCTGGCGGATGCGCTCGCGGGTCACGCCGAACTCCCCGCCCACCTCCTCCAGGGTGCGGGGCCGGCCGTCCTCCAGCCCGAACCGCAGCCGCAGCACATGCCGCTCCCGCGGCGGCAGCGTCTGCAGCACCTCCTCCACCTCTTCCTTCAGGACGGAGAAGGAGACCGCTTCCTCCGGCGAGACCTCGCGCTCGTCCTTGATGAAGTCGCCCAGGGCGCTGTCCCCTTCGCCCCCCACCGGCGTCTCCAGAGAGACCGGCTGCTCCGCGGCCCGCAGGATCTCCCGCACACGCTGCCCGGAGATCCCCATCGCATTGCCGATCTCCTCCGGTGTGGGGTCACGGCCCAGCTTCTGCAGGAGCAGCCGGGAGACGCGGATCACCTTGTTGACGGTGTCCGTCATGTGCACGGGGATGCGGATGGTGCGGGCCTGGTCGGCGATGGCCCGGGTGATCGCCTGGCGGATCCACCAGGTGGCATAGGTGCTGAACTTGTAACCCCGCCGCCAGTCGAACTTCTCCACCGCCCGGATCAGACCGCGGTTGCCTTCCTGGATCAGGTCCAGGAAGTCCATACCCCGGCCCACGTACTTCTTGGCGATGGAGACCACCAGGCGCAGGTTCGCTTCGATGAGATGGCGCTTCGCCTCCTCGTCTCCCTGCTCGACGCGCTGTGCCAGCGCCACCTCCTCAGCCGGCCGCAGCAGGGGCACCCGGCCGATCTCCTTGAGGTACGCCCGCACAGGGTCGTCGATGTCCTCGATCCCCGCCTCGGGCTCCTCGCTCAGCTCCTCCTCGGCGCTTTCCCCAACTGTCAGGGGCTGGGGCTGCGGTTCTGCCTCCTCAGCGGAGAGTTCCGGCAGGACAGCCTCTTCGGGGGGGAGCAGGTGCTCGTCAGTTGTCCGCTGGCGCTTCTGCCCCCGCTGGCGTGCCACTCTTCCCCGACCTACCTTTCCTGGCATCTCTTCAGCTAACCATGTTCCCGGTTGGACGGACCGCCAGGCCGCGCCCGCAGCCTGCCCGGCGGGAAAGCCTGGTGAACCTCAGTGCGCGGCGCGGGTCAGCCCGGCCAGCCACCGGTCGGCCCAGCGCTGAACCTCCGCCACCACCCGCTCCAGGTCTCGCCCCTTATCGGTGAGTTCGTACTCGATGCGCACGGGCGTGTCCGCATATACTTTCCTGATCACCAGCCCCTCGCTCTCCAGTTCCTTCAGCCGCTCAGAGAGCAAACGGTCGTGGAGCCCGGGAACCGCGTCCAGGATCTCGGAGAACCGCCGCGGCCCGTCCATCAGCGTGCGCACGATCGCCCCCGTCCAGCGCTTCCCCACCAGCTCGACCGCCCGGTGGAAGCGCGGGCAGACCTGTTCTGATTCTTCGGACTGGTGCGAGCGCATTGTGGTTCCAGGGAAGATTCTAACAAAAGAGAAGGAGCTTGACTAGAGGAAGCGTTAAGTTGTACGCTCTCAGCACATACGAAAAAGAAGTTACTCCTTAAAGGATAGGGTCCGGTGGGCACTGCCCGCCAGCGTGAGGGTCGAACTCCGCCGCAGGAAAGGGAGGGAAGGCTGATGCTGCAAGCCGTCTTCGCACCGCTAGTCGGGTTGGGTCCGTTGCTGCTGCGGGTGGCCCTGGGCATTATATTCCTCGTGCACGGCTGGCCCAAGATGAACCCGAACTCACCCATGAAGGGTCCGGCCGGATTCAGTGGCGCGCTGCGCCAGTTGGGCGTCCCTATGCCAGCGCTCTTTGCCTGGGTCGTGATCCTGCTGGAGACCCTGGGAGCGCTGCTGCTCATCGTGGGCCTGGGAACCCGCATTCTGGGGCTCCTCTTCGCCGTGGACATGCTGGTGGCAATCTGGGCAAAGAGGCGGGCATGGAACGTCCCCTTTATGGCCCAGCAGACCACGGGCTGGGAATTTGACTTTGCGCTTCTGGTCGCCGCCCTCTCCCTAGTATTCACGGGGGGCGGCGCCGCGGCACTGGATCAAGCGGTGGGGCTGTGACTTCGCTGCGCCTGCCCCGGCTGGTTCGCTGAGTTCATCTGCAAGCAGACCTACGCGCTCTGAGGCAGGAGGGGACCCGGGGAGGGACGAATCTCGGTCGAGTGATCCCGCTGCGAGACCACCTGCCCGGCCGGAGCACCCCCGTGGTGGTCTTCCTGCTGATCGCCCTCAACGTGGGTGTCTTCCTCTACCTGGACAGCCTGCCGCAGCCGCGCCTGGAGGCGCTGGTGCAGGCCTACGGCATGGTCCCTTACGAGATCACCCGCGGTGTGGACCTCCCGCCGCCGGGGCCGCAGCCGGTGTACGTCACCCTGCTCACCTCCATGTTCATGCACGGCGGCTGGTTCCACCTGCTGGGGAACATGTGGTTCCTCTGGATCTTCGGCAACAATGTGGAGGACGTCCTCGGCCGCCTGGGGTTCCTCATCTTCTACCTGGTCATGGGGGTAGCGGCCGCCTTCGGCCAGATTCTCGTCGCCCCGGCCTCGCGCATCCCGCTCGTCGGGGCCAGCGGGGCCATCGCCGGGGTGATGGGGGCCTACCTGGTCTTCTGGCCGGCCGCGCGCATTGACACCCTCGTCTTCTTGTTCTACTTCATCCGCGTTGTGCCCCTTTCTGCCGTCTTCGTCCTCGGCTACTGGATCTTCATCCAGGTGCTTCAGGGGACCTACGCTCTGGGCGGCCTGACGGAGGGAGGGGTGGCCTGGTGGGCCCACGTGGGGGGCTTCGGCGCGGGGGCGGTGGCCGGCCTGCTCTTCCGCGGGCGCGCCCGGGAAGTCGCCCGTACCTTCCGCCCTCACTGGTGAAGGAAGGGCGGCCGGGGGGAGCCAAGTAGTACCCTCACCTGAC
The DNA here is from genome assembly GCA_031459715.1 of Armatimonadota bacterium. Lineage (NCBI taxonomy): Bacteria > Bacillati > Candidatus Sysuimicrobiota > Candidatus Sysuimicrobiia > Candidatus Sysuimicrobiales > Candidatus Humicultoraceae > Candidatus Humicultor > Candidatus Humicultor tengchongensis. The sequence continues at coordinate 60,521 of JAVKIA010000012.1, forward strand.
CGCATCGGATCTATGCACCGGGGGGCGCCGCGGCGCCCAATTCTGGATACGAGCGGAGGGGGTGGAGCATGCGAAGAGTTGTAGGCCTTGCGCTGGCGGTGCTGCTGGCCGTGGGCCTGGCGGCGTACGTGGGCTACGCGCAGGCTCCGCGTTCCCGGCTGGACGTGGTCCGGGAGCGCGGGACGCTCATCTGCGGAGTGTCGGGGACCACCCCGGGCTTCAGCTTCCCTGACCCCACCTCAGGCAGAATGGTCGGGTTCGATGCCGACTTCTGCTGGGCCGTGGCCGCGTTCATCGACGTGGCCCGCGTGGAGTTCGTCAACCTGACCTCGGCCAGCCGCATTCCGGCCGTGGTCGCTGGATCGGTGGATGTGGTCTTCCGCACCACCACCGTCACCATCACCCGGGACGACCAGGTGGACTTCGGCCCGGTCACCTTCTTTGACGGCCAACGGCTCCTGGTGCGCTCCGACTCCAGGATAAACGGTCTGGAGGATCTCAACGGCGCGCGCATCTGCGTGCACGCGGGCACCACCAGCGAGCGGAACATCACGGACCAGATGCGGGCGCGCAACTTCCGCTTCCAGCTCATCACCTTCCAGGAGGCGGCTCAGGCTTTCCAGGGGCTGGTGCAGGGTCGCTGCGATGTCTTCACCACCGACGGCAGCCAGCTGGCCGCCTTCCGGGCTACAGCCCCCAACCCGGCAGACTTCAAGGTGGTGGGCAAGGAGTTCAGCGACGAGCCTCTGGCGCCCATGTTCCAGGAGAACGACTCCAAGTGGGCGGACGCCGTCAAGTACGCCGTCTGGGCCGTCATCCTGGCCGAGGAGCTGGGGATCACCCAGGCCATCGCCCGTGACCCTGCCCGGCTGGCCGCCATCACCGGACGCGACCCGGTGGCCAAGAACTTTGCCGAGCTGAAGGGGGGTGCCGGGCTGCGCCCCGTCCGTCTGGTGGGCAACTACGGAGAGATCTACGACCGCTACTTCGGCCCCAGGCAGCGCACGGCCATCACCCGGGAGGGGACGCGGAACATGCTGGCCATAAAGGGAGGCGCCATGGCCAGCCGACCGTGGCGCTGAGGCCGCAGGATCCCGGCCGATCTGCTAGACTGGTAACCGGCGAGCGGTGTGGTGGGGCTGTGGAGCCCCACCCGCCGCTCGTCTGCACCGGTGACCTGATGTGATCACCTCTCCTGGAGCTAAGGTCCCCCCGTGGCGTGATGTCCGCAAGCTGGAAGTCGCCGCGCAGGTACTCTTCATCTTCCTGCTGGCCCTGGCGGTCTGGGGGGCGCGCCTGGAGGTAGGGCGCAGTTTCATCCGTCAGAACATCCACCTGGATTGGAGCTTCTGGCGCCAGCCTGCAAGTTTCCAGCTCACCGCCCTCACCTGGACCGTGGACCTGGAGACGCTGCGCCCCAAACTCTACGACCCGGGAGACTCCGCCGGGGAAGCCATGATCGCCGGACTGTTCAACACCGTCAAGGTGGCAGTCCTGGGGGTGGTCCTGGCCACGCTGCTGGGCCTGTTTGTGGGCATCGCCCGTCTCTCCCGGAACTGGCTGGTCAGCCGCCTGGCCCTGGCCTTCGTGGAGCTGTTCCGCAACACGCCGCTGCTGGTGCAGCTCTTCTTCTGGTACTTCGCCGTCTTTCTGCAGCTGCCCAGCGGCGCGCCGGGGCAACCACCGATCCGCCTCTTCGCTGACCTGGTGGTCCTGACCAACGCCGGGCTGGCCCTGGGCGGGACCGTGGTCGAGCGCTTCGGCCGCCTGACCGTAGACGGCGGGGTGCAGCTTACCACGGAGTTCGCGGCGCTGTTGGTCGGCCTGGCCGTCTACACCTCCGCCTTCATCGCCGAGATCATCCGCGGGGGAATTCTGGCCGTCTCCCGCGGGCAGATGGAGGCGGCGCGCAGCCTGGGGCTGACCCACGGGCAGGCGCTGCGCCTGATCGTGCTGCCGCAGGCGCTGCGTATCGTCATTCCGCCGCTGGGCAACCAGTTCCTCAACCTGACCAAGAACAGCAGCCTGGCCCTGGGCATCGGCTACGCCGAGTTCCTCACTGCGGCCAACACGGTGAGCAGCCAGTCCTTCCGCTCGCTGGAGGCCTTTACCGCGGTCACCCTGGGCTACCTGGTCCTGTCCCTGATCATCTCCGGGTTGCTCAACCTGGTGCGCGCCCGGTTGCACCTGGCGCCGGTGTAGGAGGAACGGCCATGGCGGTGCGCGTCCAGGTCCTGCCGCCCCCGGAGGAGCGGCTCACCCCCTGGCGGTGGGCGCGGCGCAACCTCTTCGACGGCTGGTGGAACACCCTCCTCACCGCCGCTACCGCTGCGGCGCTGTTCTTTTTTGTCTCCGCCATCCTCCGCTGGGCGGTGCGGGCGCACTGGAGCGTGGTCACTGACAACTTGCGTTTCTGGCTGGTGGGCCTCATGCCCGTGGAGCTGGTCTCCCGGGCCTACTGGGCGGGTGGCCTGGTGGCCGCAGCCGCCCTGCTCACAGCGGTGGGAGCGCGGCTGAGGGTGGGAGCACGGGTGCTGCTGGGGCTGTGGGGCGGGACAGTGGCGGCTGTGCTCTGGGTGATGTCTCCCGTGCGGCTGGACCAGATCGGCGGCCTCTACCTCACCCTGCTGCTGGCCGTGGTCTCCATCTCGCTGTCCTTCCCCATCGGCGTCCTGGTGGGCATGGGCCGGGTGAGCCGCCTGCCGGCTGTTCGCCTCTTCTCCGTCCTCTACATCGAGCTCATCCGCGGCATCCCCCTGATCACCGTGCTCCTCTGGTTCTTCGTCTTCGTCACGCTGCTCTCGGGCGACGCCATCACCCGGGTGCAGCGGGCCATGATCGGTCTGACCATCTTCACCTCGGCCTACGTGGGGGAGATCGTCCGTGCCGGCATCCAGTCGGTGCCCCGGGGGCAGACGGAGGCTGCACGGGCGGTGGGGCTCTCGGCCGTGCAGACCATGCGCTTCGTCGTCCTGCCGCAGGCGGTGAAGAACATGATCCCGGCGCTGGTGGGCCAGTTCATCAGCCTGTTCAAGGACACCTCCCTTACGGTGATCATCGGACTCTCCGACCTGGTGGGCACGGGGCGGGCGCTGCTGGCCATCACCGCGTACCTGCACGACACGCAGGAGGTCTACGTCTTCCTGCTGGTGGTCTATTTCGTCTTCTCCTACCTGCTCTCGTACGGCAGCCGGGTGCTGGAGAAACGCCTGGGGCTGGGCGAGCGCTAGGAGGAAATCCGGGATTCGCACGGCATGATCCCGCGGGCCTGCCCCCCCGGTTCGGACCCGTGGACTGCGGCATTGATCAATGAGGCGCCGGGAGCGCTACAATAGGGGTGACAGGTTATGACGGCGACCCAGGCTCCAACCACAGCACCCGCGGCGGCTCATCCGGCCCGCTCCGGGGAGCCCATCATCCTGCTGCAGGACGTGCACAAGTGGTTCGGCCGCCTGCATGTCCTGCGCGGCATCAACCTGCAGGTGTGGCCGGGCGAGGTGGTGGTGGTGGCCGGCCCCTCCGGTTCGGGCAAGTCCACCATGATCCGCTGCATCAATCGCCTGGAGCGGCACAACCGCGGGCGCATTGTCGTGGACAGCATCGAACTCACCGACGACCTGCGCAACGTGGACGCGGTGCGCAGCGAGGTGGGGATGGTCTTCCAGTCGTTCAACCTCTTTCCCCACCTCACCGCGCTGCAGAACATCACCCTGGCCCCCATCCAGGTGCGCCGCTGGCCGCGGGCCCGGGCGGAGCGCGTGGCCATGGAGCTGCTGGAGCGGGTGGGCATACCGGAGAAAGCGCACGCCTATCCGGCCCAGCTCTCCGGGGGACAGCAGCAGCGGGTGGCCATCGCCCGCGCCCTGGCCATGAACCCCAAGATCATGCTCTTTGACGAGCCCACCTCGGCCCTGGACCCGGAGATGATCCAGGAGGTGCTGGACGTCATGCGCGGGCTGGCCAAGGAGCGCGGCGTGACCATGATCGTGGTCACCCACGAGATGGGATTCGCCCGCGAAGTGGCTCACCGCATGGTCTTCATGGATGAAGGGGTGATCGTGGAGGAGGGGACCCCCGAGCACTTCTTCACCAACCCCCGGCACGAGCGCACCAAACTCTTCCTCTCTAAGATCCTGCACCAGTGACCGACGCCCCCGCGGGAACCGGAACGCCGCCCGGCGACATCATCGACGCGCACCTGCACCTGACCACCGAGGGGATGATCCGGCGCATGATGGAGCGGCCGCCGGCCATCCGGGAGGAGGCGCGGCGGCGCAGCCGCGTCCGCGGTATGACCCTGGAGGAGCGGCTGCAGCCGGTGGCAGGGGTTACTCTAGAACAACACGCCGCCGCCTGGCTGGCTGCCTTCGACCAGGCGGGGGTGGCCGGCGGCGTCTTCATTGCCGTGGGCGAGGCCAACGAGGAGATGGCCCGATTCGTCGCCCTGAACCCGCGGCGGCTGCATGGAGTGGGGTCGCTGGCCGACCCGCGCCATCCGGATGCGGCGCGCACCGTGCGCACCTTCCGGGCCCGGGGGCTGTGCGCCCTGAAGCTCTACCCGCCCATCCAGCGGTTCCTGGCCAACGACCGCATGCTTTACCCGATCTACGAGGCCTGCGCGGAGCAGGAGCTGCCGGTGATCTTCCACTTCGGCATCACCGTGGGCGCCTTCTACGACCTCTCCTACGCCAGCCCCCTTCCGCTCTCGGCCGTGGTCAGGGAATTCCCCGAGGTGACCTTCATCATCGCCCACTTCGGCGCGGGGTTCTTCCGGGAGACGCTCTTCCTGGCCTACCACACCGACAACGTCTGCGTGGATACCTCCGGCACCAACAACTGGCGCCACTACTCCCCCGGCGAACCCTCCCTGGAGCAGGTCTTCCGCGACACGCTGCGGGCCTTCGGGCCGGAGCGGGTGCTCTTCGGCACCGATTCCACTGTCTGGGGCGGCTACCGGCACCACATCCTGCACGAGCAGGTGGAGGTCCTGGATGGGCTGGGAGTCACTGCCGCCGACCGCGCCCGCATCCTGGGCGACAACGCCCGCCGGGTCTTCCACCTCTGACCCGCCGCCGGGCCCCCCCGGGCCGCCGCGGACCGACGCTTTCGGGTGGGTGGCAGGGCGTATACTTGGGTCTGGGAAGCCGAAAACGCAGCGAGGGGAGGCGATGCTGATGCGTCGGCAGATGGCCGCGTCCAGCCTGGGCGCCGTTCTCATTCTGGCCCTGGTGTTGTTCCCCAGTGTGCCTTCGCACAGCGGCCCTGTGGACCCCAGCACCCTGGTGGTCGGGCAGAACACCGGCATTCTCATCACCCTGGACCCGGCGGTGGTGTTTGAGGTCGAAGGCGCTGTCATCGTGGACCAGCTGTACGACAAGCTGGTGGAGCTGGAGCTGGCCGACGGCAAGATCCGGGTGGTGCCCGAGGTGGCCGAGTCCTGGTCCCTGGCCCCCGACGGCCGCACCTGGACCTTCAAGATCCGCAGAGGGATGAAGTTTCCCAGCGGCCGGGCCGTCGACGCCGATGCCGTGGTCTATTCTCTGCGCCGCATGCTGCGCCTCAGCCGTCCCAGCGTGTACATGTTCAACGAGCTGGGGCTGACCAAAGACAATGCGGAGACGGTGGTCAGGGCGCTGGATCCGTACACCGTCCAGCTGGTGGTGGGGCAGCCCTTCGCTCCTGACCTGGTGCTGGCCATTCTCACCTTCCCGGCCACGGCCGTCCTGGACCCCGGGGTGGTGGAGCAGCACATCCGCGAGGGTGAGCTGGGGGTGGACTGGCTCAAGGACCACAGCGCCGGGTCCGGTCCGTACATCCTCATGCGCTGGGAGCGCAATGAGGTTGTGGACATGGTGGCCAACGCCACCTACTGGCGCGGCATCCCTCCCATCAAGCGGATTATCATTCGCGACATCCCCGAAGCCTCCGCCCAGCGTATCGCCCTGGAGCGAGGAGATGTGGACGTGGCCTGGAACCTGACCCCGACCATGCGTCAGGAGATCCGCGCGGCCAAGACACCGGGGCTGGCCATCGTCGGCGTCCCCGGGCACGGGATGGAGTATCTGGGGATGAACGTGAAGTACGCGCCGCTGGCCAAGGAACAGGTCAGGGAGGCCATCCGCTACGCCATCGACTACAGGGCCATCGTGGAGGGCATCATGCGCGGCGAGGGTCTTCCGCTGCAGACCTTCATCCCGCGCGGATACCTGGGCTACAACCCCTACATGCCCTTCAAGCAGGACCTGGACAAGGCCCGCAGGCTCCTGGCCGAAGGTGGCTATCCCGCCGGCTTCGAGGTGGAGCTGATCCACTCTGCCCCCCACCCCTACCGGGGCGATATCGCGCTGGTGATCCAGAACGAGCTGGCCAAGATCGGCGTCAAGGTCAAGATCGTCACGGGGGCCGCGGCCACCATGCTGGCCAAGTACCGGGAGCAGGGGCACCAGCTGGTCCTGTGGGGATGGGGCGTGGACTACCCCGACCCCGACGCCCTGGCCAAGCCCTTCGCCGACGGAACGATCCGGCAGCTCGCTTGGCGCAATGCCTGGATGGACCCCAAAGCCACGGACCTGACGAAGAAGGCCATGCTGGAGCGGGACTCTGCCCGTCGGGTGGCTATGTACAAGGAGCTCACCGAGCTCGTGGCCCACAAGGGTCCGTTCGCCATCCTCTTCCAGGTCACCAATAACTGGGTCATCCGCACCTACGTGAAAGGGTTCGAGGCGGCGGCGGCGCTCGGCACCTTCCACTTCGACTACACCAAGATCAGCAAGGTGCGACAGTAGTCCGGAAGATTCGGTGGGGCCCCCAGATGAGGGGGCCCCCCACCGGGAGCGCCCCATGAACCTGACCACCTACATCGCCCGCAGGCTGGCGCTGATGGTGCTGGTCGTCTTCGGGGTGCTGGTCATCACCTTTATTGTCTCCCACGTCATCCCGGCCGACCCGGTTCTGGCCATTCTGGGGGGGAACGCCCCGGCGGAGAAGGTGGATGCGCTGCGCCGGGAACTGGGTCTGGACAAGCCGCTGCACCAGCAGTTCGTGGCCTACATCTGGGGCGCGGTGCGCGGTGACCTGGGACGCTCCCTGCGCACCGGCAGGCCGGTCTGGCAGGACATCCAACAATACTTTCCGGCCACCGTGGAGCTTACCTTCAGCGCCATCTTTCTGGCCATCATACTGGGGATTCCTCTGGGGGTTGTCTCGGCGATCCGGCGCAATCAGGTGCAGGACCACACCACCCGGGTCTTCTCCATCGTCGGGGTGTCCATGCCGGTCTTCTGGACCGGGCTTGTCCTCCTGCTCCTCTTCTACTACCGCCTGGGGTGGCTTCCCGGACCTGGGCGGCTGGACCTGGCCGTCCTCCCCCCGCCCAACCGCACGCGGCTGCTCATCGTGGACAGCCTCCTGGCCGGCGACTGGGTGGCCCTGCGCAATGCCGTGGCCCACCTGATCATGCCCGCCTTCGTCCTGGGGTATGTGGCCACGGCGACCATTGCCCGCGTCACCCGCTCCAGCATGCTGGACATCCTCCATCAGGACTACATCCGTACCGCACGGTCCAAAGGCCTGGTGGAACGGGTGGTCATCCTGCGGCACGCACTGCGCAATGCCCTCATCCCCACCGTCACCGTCATCGGCCTGGTCTTCGGCGGACTGCTGGAAGGTTCGGTCCTCACCGAGACGGTCTTTGCCTGGCCGGGACTGGGGCGGTACATCACCACGGGATACATCTCCCTGGACTACCCGGCGGTGATGGGCGGGACCCTTTACATCGCCGTGGTCTTCTCCCTGGTGAACCTGATCGTGGACCTGACCTATGCCTTCCTGGACCCCCGCATCCGCCTCTGAGCTGGCCCGCGCAGCGGGACGCATCGCCGCCCCACCCCGGTACGAGGAGCTGCGCCGCGCCTACCGCCTGTGGCAGCGCAGCCCTCTATCCATCGTGGGAACGGTGCTGGTGGGCATGATCCTTCTGGTGGCGGTACTGGCACCGTGGATCGCCCCTTACGACCCCCTGGCCCAGGACTTCTCCATCCGCCTGCAGCCGCCCAGCCGGGCGCACTGGTTCGGAACGGACCAGTTCGGCCGCGACATCTTCAGCCGGGTCATCTTCGGCTCACGCATCGCCCTGCAGATCATCCTCATCGTGTCGGTCATCAGCGGCAGCGTGGGAGCCGCGATCGGCTGGGTGGCGGGCTACTTCGGTGGCCGGACAGACGAGGTGCTGATGCGCCTGACGGACATGTTCCTGGCTTTTCCCAGCCTGGTGCTGGCCATGGCCTTTGCCGCCGCTCTGGGACCCAGTCTGCCCAACATGATCTTCGCCATCTCTCTGGTCACCTGGACACCCTACGCCCGGCTGGCCCGCGG